>NZ_LRPD01000001.1:0-270914 GCF_001605865.1 Acinetobacter sp. NRRL B-65365
ATAAAATACACTGTAATAAATTTAATTGATTAATAAAACAAATCAACTATTCAAAAATACTCATCAATTCCATCAAAGTATATTTAGCTCTTTATTTTAAAATTCATTTTTCGATATTTAGTGAAAATTAAGCAATAATCTGACGACCACTTATTTAAAATAAATAGTTTGCTGTGCAATACCAAATTAACAAAAATGCCAGTCACAAGGTGCGGTTTTTTTTATAAATTACACCATATAAATCAAAAACTTTCCGCATAGGTCGCCCACCATGACTTTAAAGCAACTCAAGGCATTTCTGGCTTTGACTCGTACCCTGAATTATGCAAATGCCTCTGCTGAATTGCATCTCAGCCAGTCTGCTTTAAGCTTGAGTATCAAATCACTGGAAGAAGAACTGGGCGGCAAACTGTTTAAACGCAACACGCGTCGCGTAGAACTGACACAGGAAGGCAAATCGTTGATTCCTTATGCCAAGAAATTACTGGCCAATTGGGAGGATATGGAAAAGGACGTTAAACAACGTTTTAAATTGAATCGCGGCACGCTCAATATCGCGTCGATGCCCTTTGTCACGCATGCGATTTTACCGCAAGTGATTCATAGCTTTTTAGCTAAGCATCCAAATATCAGCTTTTCCATTCATGATATTCCCAATGAAAAAGTCCTAGAAAATGTACAGGATGGTATTTTTGAAATTGGTATTTGCTTTGAACCGCCACGCAATGACCAACTGGAATTTAAACCATTATTTGAAGAAGACTTCCTTGCCTTGCTCCCCAAAACGCATCCACTGGCAAGTGCAGATTCAATCAGTTGGAAGCAATTGTGCGCCAATCCCTTTGTAACCTTGCAACATCCTTCGATTGTGCGACATCTGATTGAAGAAAACTGTCTTAAAAACCATCTGACTTTGGATTTAAAAGTCGAATGCCATCAGATTAGTTCCCTCTCCAGCTTTGTTGCACTTGATATGGGGGTTAGTGCTATTCCGCGCCATTTTCAAAACTTCATTGACAAGGAACATAATGTCTTGATTGAGATTGAGGATGGCAAATTGCCTCAGGCTATTGGGATTGTGTATAAAAAGGATTTTGAGCTTTCCAATATTTCAGCCGAGTTTATCGACATCCTCTTACAGCATGATTTTGGCTAAGCCTCTCAGCAACTTGGCGAAGACCGTTTAATCTCGATATCTCATTTGATTTTTAATAAGATCGATCGATTTCGTTTTATTAATGAGTTTCCCTCATTAATCCTTTAAAAATTTAAACTTCTGTAAATAAGTCCCGAGTGCTAAAACTAATAAAAACCAGGGAATTTACAGGTGAAAAAATGAATAAAGTCTATTCAACGGCTGCACTGGCATTACAAGATGTCGTGAAAGATCAACAGACCTTTGCAGTTGGCGGTTTTGGTTTATGCGGTATTCCTGAGGCTTTGATTCAGGCCCTGAAAGAAAGTGGCGTGACAGGTCTCACCTGTATTTCCAATAATGCAGGCATTGATGATTTTGGCTTAGGCGTATTGCTCAAGACCCGACAAATTAAAAAAATGATTTCTTCTTATGTTGGTGAAAATAAAGAATTCGAACGCCAATATCTAAACGGCGAACTGGAAGTTGAACTCACCCCACAAGGGACATTAGCCGAAAAATTACGTGCTGGTGGCGCAGGTATTCCAGCCTTTTATACCGCAACAGGTGCAGGCACACTGGTTGCTGAAGGCAAAGAACAACGTGATTTTAATGGCCGTACCTACATTCTGGAACCTTCTCTGACCGCAGATGTGGCACTGGTTAAAGCCTATAAGGCAGATAAAGCCGGCAATCTGGTGTTCCGTAAAACCGCACAAAACTTCAATCCTGAATGTGCGATGGCAGGCAAAATCACCATTGCCGAAGTGGAACAGATTGTTGAGATCGGCGAACTTGATCCAGATGAAATCCATTTAGCAGGGATCTATGTTAATCGTGTGGTGCTAAATGCCACACCAGAAAAACGGATCGAACAAAAAACGCTTAAAGCACAGGACGCATAATCATGGCATGGACACGTGAACAAATGGCACAACGTGCCGCACAAGAATTACAAGATGGTTTCTACGTCAATCTCGGCATTGGCCTTCCCACACTGGTTGCCAATTACATTCCAGAGGATATTGATGTCTGGTTGCAATCAGAAAACGGTTTGCTTGGGATTGGTGAATTTCCAACAGAACAGCAACTTGATCCTGATTTAATTAATGCAGGTAAACAAACCGTTACAGCTCGTGCAGGTGCTGCATTTTTCTCAAGCAGCGAATCCTTCGCCATGATTCGTGGTGGACATGTCAATATCGCGATTCTGGGTGCAATGGAAGTCTCTGAACAGGGCGACTTGGCTAACTGGATGATTCCGGGCAAGAAAGTAAAAGGTATGGGCGGTGCCATGGATCTGGTCGCAGGCGTACAGCGCGTGGTGGTCTTGATGGAACACAATGCCAAAGATGGGACTGCCAAAATCGTTAAACAATGCAGCTTGCCATTAACAGGCCAAAAAGTGGTGCATCGTGTTATTACCGACTTGGGTGTTCTGGATGTTGTTGCAGAAGGCATCAAACTGGTGGAACTGGCACCTGATGTGACTGAACAGCAAATTCAGGACGCAACTGGCGTCGAGCTGTTGATTGAAGCCAAAGTCTAATCACACACTCTCTTTTTATTTCTAATTGAAGTGATGCTTTTCCGAGCATCACTTTTAGCCGTTTTTAGGCAGCAAAAATTCATTTAGGACAAATGGATTTCATATCACAACATCAAAGATGGATGCTTAAGATGAGTAAACAACCTGCCCTATTGGAACGTTTCGCGTTACGTATTAGTAACTGGTCAGAAAAATGGTTTCCTGACTCTTATATTTTTGCCTTACTTGGCGTCATTATTGTTTCATTCGCTGCGATCTGTATCGGTGCTCCCGTACAGGATGTTGCCAGTTCATTTGGGAATGGCTTCTGGAGTCTAATTCCTTTTACCTTGCAAATGACCATGTTAATCATTGTCGGTTATGTGGTTTCTGTTTCTGCACCTGTGAAAAAACTGATTCAGATGATGGCACGTATTCCACATTCAGGACGTAGTGCCATTGTCCTAGTTGCCACCACAAGTCTACTTATTTCACTGGTCAATTGGGCGGTCAGTACCATTTTGACCGCTTTACTGGTAATCGCGCTAGCAAAGCGCAAAGAACTCAATATGGATTATCGCGCTGCCGCTGCTGCTGCGATTATTGGCATGGGTGCAACGTGGGCATTGGGAATCAGTTCATCTGCCGCTCAATTACAGGCCAATAAAGCCAGCCTACCCGAATCAATCTATAATCTGACAGGTGTGATTCCATTTACTGAAACCATTTTCCTGTGGCAGTCTTTGGTGATGACCTTGATCTTGGTGCTTGTCTCCATTGCGATTGCCTATTGGTCTGCACCAAAAGGTGACAATGTTAAAACCATGCAGGATTTTGAGCTAAGTTTTGATGAAGAAGAAAAAACTGAAGTTAAATCGACTCGACCAGGCGACTGGCTAGAGAACTCACCGTTATTAACCATTATCGTAGTGGCGTTAGGCTTGATCTGGATGTTTATCGAGTTTTCCAAAACCAATCCGATCATTGCCATTTCCAGTCTCAACACCTATAACTTTGTGTTTTTAATGCTGGGACTTGCCTTACACCGCACACCACGTAACTTCCTGAATGCTGTCAGCCAGGCTGTTCCTGCTGTGTCGGGGATTCTGATTCAGTTCCCGCTCTACGGCAGTATCGCCTTTATTATGACGCAAGCCTTGAACGGTGAAGACCTATCGTTATCGCACTACATTGCAGAGTTCTTTGTCTCGATTGCCTCGAAAGAAACTTTTGCCATTGTGATGGGCATTTATTCTGCGGTACTGGGTTTCTTTGTCCCATCAGGCGGTGGTAAATGGATTATTGAAGCGCCTTATGTGATGCAGGCGGCTAATGATCTACAAGTGCATTTAGGTTGGTCGGTACAGATCTATAATGCTGCGGAAGCTTTGCCCAACCTGATCAATCCATTCTTTATGTTGCCAATGCTAGGGATTTTAAAACTCAAGGCCAAAGATGTGATTGGTTTTACCGTCACGCAACTGATTGTTCATCTGCCTTTGGTTTTGTTCTTATTATGGATTTTAGGTAGAACTTTAACCTATACACCACCGGTAATGTAAACACGCTGTCTTTTTCTTCCTCAGATTTCATTCAACTTGATCAGAATGAAATCTGCGGATGTCTTAATGAGCCTTCTAACGCGCGTTGTCTTAAAACAAAGCTAAGCTAAATTCTGATGGTAGTTTCAATCCACGCCAAAAAACTGTGCTATTTTTAAGCAAATTGCACCACTATTCACCAAAATTACAAATTAATTTCTAAATTGGTGCACTTTTTGCATTATATATTTCATCAAATTGGGTTGTTTCACTACAGCCTGAATTTTTAGATTTACTAAATCCTTTTTGGTGCAAAAAATGAATCAAATATATGCGCCAGAATCGAATTTAGCACTTTTTTTGAGCACCACTATGCAAAACGTAGATCTATTTTTCTTACTGCTCGGTGCAGTACTGGTATTGGCAATGCATGCTGGCTTTGCGTTTCTGGAACTCGGCACAGTACGCCATAAAAACCAGGTCAATGCCTTAAGTAAAATCCTAACCGATTTCGCCATTTCAGCGATTGCCTATTTCTTTGTCGGCTACTGGATTGCCTATGGTCAAAACTTCTTCCATGCAGGCAGCACGTTAGCCTCGGATCATGGCTATAACCTGATGCGCTGTTTCTTCTTGCTGACCTTTGCTGCTGCGATTCCTGCGATTATCTCAGGCGGGATTGCGGAACGTGCCAAGATGCGCTCGCAAGCCATCGCAACCCTGCTTTTGGTGGCGCTGATCTATCCTTTCTTTGAAGGCATGATCTGGAATGGCAATTATGGTTTGCAAAAGTGGCTCGAGAACTCATTTGGTGCAAGTTTCCATGATTTTGCTGGTTCCGTTGTGGTACATGCCATGGGTGGCTGGATTGCCTTGGCTGCTGTGATTTTGCTGGGCGCGCGTCATGGTCGCTATAAAAATGATGGTCGTGTCAGCGCACACCCGCCTTCATCAATTCCATTCCTTGCTTTAGGTTCATGGATTTTGATTGTGGGCTGGTTTGGCTTTAACGTAATGAGCGCTCAACGGGTTGAGGCGATTTCAGGTCTGGTTGCGATTAACTCGCTCATGGCAATGGTAGGTGGAACGCTTGCAGCAAACTTTATGGGTAAAAATGACCCAGGCTTCTTGCATAATGGTCCATTGGCGGGCCTCGTCGCAATTTGTGCAGGTTCTGACATTGTGCACCCTATTGGTGCGTTATTGATTGGCGGAACCGCTGGTGCACTATTTGTTTACCTTTTTACCTATACCCAAAACAAACTAAAAGTAGACGATGTACTGGGTGTCTGGCCTTTACACGGCGTATGCGGTGCCTTTGGTGGCATTGCCGCGGGAATCTTTGGGCAACAAGCGCTGGGCGGTCTCGGTGGCGTTTCCATCATTTCACAAATTATTGGCACCAGCTTGGGGATTATTGTTGCCCTAGCAGGCGGTTTCCTTGTCTATGGCCTGTTAAAAGCGACACTTGGGCTGCGTCTTTCTCAGGAAGATGAATATCGCGGTGCAGATCTTTCAATTCATAAAATTTCAGCGAACTCAGAAGAATCCATGTTTTAAGTTTTAATCTATTTCAAAGCGGCTGATCAGGCCGCTTTTTTTTATGAGCACTCAGCAATATCATTTCAGTTTGCTTGATCTTATTCTGTACTTACCCTGCTATGCAGCAACTTTAACAATGATCCAGCTTGATTGAGATATTCATTCAAATCACTGCTTCTGTTCAATCTCTCAGGAAAATAAGGGTCAAAGTCATGGCATACATTATGCTTTATGTTTTTTGCAACTTTTAATCGGATTTTTCCTTTAAAAAATTGCTTAATTCATCAACAGTTACCATTAACAAAACGGTAAAGAATATCGCTTGAGCAAACGTATTAAATTTTATTAAGATGAAAAATAATGTATTTTTTATGTTTAGAAAGAAAACATTATTTTTCATAACAATGAACGGTTAAACCGCAACAATTACGAATGCGATCATAACGATACAAAAGGAGTTTTGTATATGAAACATAAACGCACCATGACCTCCCTACTTTGTGCAAGCGCGCTGATGTTGGGATTAAGTGCCTGTAGTGACAATAAGGCCCCTGCTGCTGGTGAAAAAGCGGCTGATGGTAGTGCCTCATCTTCAGGCACATTAAACAAGATCAAAAGCTCTGGTACGATTGTACTTGGTTATCGTGATTCCTCGATTCCTTTTTCTTACATTGCTTCCAATCCAAATCAGCCAGTCGGTTATGCGCATGACCTGCAACTAAAAGTAGTTGAGGCCGTTAAGCAAAAGCTCAACATGCCAGACCTGAAAATCCGCTATAACCTTGTGACCAGCCAGAACCGTATTCCACTGGTGTCGAATGGTACGGTCGATCTGGAATGTGGCTCGACCACCAACAATAAAGAACGTCAGCAACAGGTTGATTTCTCGGTAGGTTTCTTTGAAGTTGGTTCAAGACTGCTGACTGCCAAGAACTCAGGAATTAAAGATTTTTCAGATTTAAAAGGCAAGAAGCTGGTCACAACGGCGGGAACCACCTCTGAACGCTATATCCGTCAACATCAGCAAGAACTCGGTATTGGCGAAATCATTTCTGCCAAAGACCATGCTGAGTCATTCCTGATGCTACAAAATGGCCGTGCTGTCGCATTTATGATGGATGATATTTTGCTTGCAGGTGAAAAATCTAAAGCCAAAGATCCAAATCAATGGGAAATTGTCGGCACTGCGCCAATCCATGAAATCTATGGTTGTATGCTCCGTAAAGGTGACACTGGCTTTAAACAGGTTGTTGATGATGCCATTAAAGCTACTTATGCTTCTGGTGAAATCAATAACATGTATAAGAAATGGTTCCAGCAACCGATTCCACCAAAAAATATTAACCTAGACTTTGCGATGTCTGATCAGCTCAAAGCTCTGATTGCCAATCCACATGATCGGGATGAGTAATTCCCCTCTATAACAAGCATATTATTGCAGAACCGGGGAACAGAGGATGTTCTCCCGTTTCTTCTCAGGAGTTATTATGAATTATAGCTGGAACTGGGGAGTTTTGTGGCAATCGACAGGTATTGGAGACACTACCTACCTGAACTGGATTATAACGGGCCTGGGATGGCTGATCGTGATTGCTATTGTTGCATGGACCATTGCCATGCTGCTGGGCAGTATCCTCGGGATTATGCGCACGCTTCCAAATAAAACAGCCAGAGCCATTGGCACAGCTTATGTGACCTTGTTCCGTAATGTACCGTTACTGGTTCAGTTATTTATCTGGTTTTATGTGGTTCCCAACTTTCTCCCTGCACCCATCAAAAACTGGTGGATGAATGATCTTGGCGCCAATACCACTGCACTGATTTCGGCCAGTATTGGACTCGGACTCTTTACCGCAGCGCGTGTATGTGAACAGGT
Organism: Acinetobacter sp. NRRL B-65365; assembly: GCF_001605865.1. Classification (NCBI taxonomy): domain Bacteria; kingdom Pseudomonadati; phylum Pseudomonadota; class Gammaproteobacteria; order Moraxellales; family Moraxellaceae; genus Acinetobacter; species Acinetobacter sp. NRRL B-65365. The sequence continues at coordinate 7,623 of NZ_LRPD01000001.1, forward strand.
ACGTACAGGTATTGAAGCCTTACCGACTGGGCAGATTAATGCGGGTTATGCCATGGGATTTTCCACGGTGCAACTGTACCGTTATGTCATTCTGCCACAGTCTTTTCGTACCATTTTACCGCCCTTGAGCTCGGAACTAACCAACTGCGTGAAAAATACGTCGGTTGCGTCTTTGGTCGGCGTTGCTGAAATCATTTCACAGATGAAAACCATCAGTGAATACACCCAGAATACGATCGAAATTTACACCTATGTGACTGTGATTTTTATTGTTATCAATATCTGTCTCATCTTTGCCATGAACCTGCTGGAAAAGCGTCTGCGCATTCCTGGTTTAATATCAGGAGGAAAATAGCATGGAATGGTTAACTTCTTTTCTCAGTGATTTACAGCAGTCGGGACCTGCGCTCTGGCATGGTTTCAGCATTACCTTAAAAGTCGTGGTTGTGGCAACAATCGGGGGAATTGCGATTGGTACCCTCCTCGCCTTGATGCGTCTGTCTTCGATCAGAGTCCTGAATGTGATTGCACAGGCCTATGTCAACCTGTTCCGTTCCATTCCTCTGCTGCTGGTTCTGATGTGGTTTTATTTTGCTGTACCGTTTATTTATACCGCAGCAACAGGCCAATATCTGACCATTGATACCGCACTGGTTTCCAGTATCGTCGCGTTTATGCTGTTTGAAGCTGCTTACTTTTCTGAAATTGTGCGTGCTGGTATCCAGTCTATTCCAAAGGGTCAGGCTGCTGCTGCATCTGCGCTGGGTATGAGTTATGGGCAGTCGATGCGATTGATTATTCTGCCGCAGGCGTTCAGAAAAATGATGCCGCTATTACTTCAGCAGACCATCATCCTGTTTCAGGATTCCACAATGGTCTATGCCATTGGTCTGCTCGACTTTTTCAGAACAAACTATGTTCGTGGAGATTTAATGTCCTTGCTCACTCAATATATTCTATTTGCAGGACTTGTGTACTTTACCATCAGCGCCATTGCGACATTCGCAGTTAAACGTTTACAAAGGAGGTTACGTGTATGAGCGACAATAAAGTAATGATAGACCTCCAAAATGTCAGTAAGTGGTACGACCAGTTTCAGGTACTGACCGATTGCACCACCCAGATCAGTCAAGGTGAAGTGGTCGTAGTCTGTGGTCCATCAGGTTCAGGAAAGTCTACCTTGATTAAAACCGTGAATGGATTAGAGCCATTTCAACAAGGTAAGATCTTTGTCGATAGCGTACCTGTTCATGAGCCTAAAACTGATATGACCAAACTACGTAGTCGTGTCGGCATGGTTTTCCAGCATTTTGAACTGTTTCCTCATCTCAGCATTACCGAGAACCTGACCATCGCCCAGATCAAGGTATTAGGACGTTCAGAAGCGGAGGCCAATAAAAAAGGGCTGGCTTATCTGGATCGTGTTGGACTCAGTGCCCATGCCCATAAATACCCTGCCCAGCTTTCAGGCGGGCAACAGCAACGGGTTGCGATTGCGCGTGCGTTAAGTATGGACCCGATTGCCATGCTGTTTGATGAACCCACCTCTGCCCTTGATCCTGAAATGATCAATGAAGTACTGGACGTCATGGTCGGATTGGCCAAAGAAGGCATGACCATGATGTGTGTGACCCATGAAATGGGCTTTGCCCGTCAGGTGGCGAACCGAATTATCTTTATGGATCAAGGTAAAATTGTTGAAGACTGCTCCAAAGATGAATTCTTTGGTACACCACGTGGGGAACGTGCGCAGCAGTTTCTCAATAAAATTTTACATTAACAGATTGATCAAACGACATATAAAGCAGCCTTTAAGGCTGCTTTATGCTGAAATAAAAGCGCTATTTTCTTTTAACAATAAGATCAAGACATTAACCTGTATATAAGGTTAAACTGCTTTCCTCTCTCACATTTATCCCAACATTTTTTTATATATCTTTAAGAGCAAATTAAGCTTTTAGGAATTAAATACCAAGATCATATTTCCACCGTAACAGCCTGCTCCATGATCTTGAGAACACCTTTTTTCATCTTGACGAGCTTTTTACTTTTCATCAGTTTTTTTATTTTAGTGTTTGTATTCCCAGTGGGTGGAGCAATTGACTTACACTTAATTCAGCCTTGGGTCAGCCTACATGGAACCTTCCCTTATAAGAATGACTGGTTTCTCGAAAAGCTTAACCATACTTACGTCAAACAACTTTTAACGGCTGTGTATGTCGCTTTCTTCTTTTTATGGTGTGCATCGTTTAAAGTCGGAAAACTGAAACCCCAACGCTGGCAATATGGTTATATGTTTTGGGTCAGTATGCTATGCACCTGCATTGTCGGGTTGCTGAAAGCGCATTCCTCTCAAGCCTGCCCTTGGTATATGACCCATGAAACTGCAACGGGTTTCATTTGGGATTTTTCTGCAACTGCTGGACATTGTTTCCCTGGTGGACATGCCAGTACGGGCTTTGCCCTAATAACGGGTTACTTTGTCTATCGTCTTGATCAAAAACAGAGAGCATGGTTCTATCTTTTTGCTGGAATGCTCATTGGTTTCGCCATGGGCTGGGCACAAATGATGCGCGGTGCACACTTCCTCAGTCATAATCTTTGGACAGCATGGGTCTGCGTTGCAATTAATTTAGTATGTTATACATTCACTTATAAACGTCATCAACAAATAGCAAAGCGCGTTTCAGTACCGTTATACGTATCTGATGTGGTAAAGTGAATGACAGTGCTCATAGAGCGAGCACTGAATTTTGCCCACATTAGGATATTTTTGCTGTCGTATGTCTGACTTTCAAATATTTTTAGAATCTACTTTTGCTTCTCAACAAGACTCTATTCAATCTTATGAACTAGGCTTACGCAAAGTATGGTTAAAAAAGGCCTCTGAACGTCACGGACTATGGCTCTACACACCACTGAAATGGCTTGCCAAAATCTTTAATCTGGGTGCGATTACTCCTGTTCCAAACCAAGGTGGCTCTAAGGCCATTCAATGCGAGTTCAAACGCATTCAGCAACTCAAAGCTTTAGGTATTTCCACTCCAAATGTGTTGGCAGTTTCAAAAAAAGGCATTCTGTTAGAAGACGTTGGCTCACAACGCCAGAGTCCTGTCAGTCAGTTGGATCAAAAACTAGGTAGCCTCAAAGGTCATCCTGAAGCGAGATATGCCTTATTTGATCAAGCTATTCAGGCCATCAGTTACATTCATCATCAACAAGGTTATTTAAGCGAAGCTTTCGCGCGCAATATTCTGGTTGATCAACAGAACCAGTTTACCTTTATTGACTTTGAAACCGATCCGAGAGATGTACTCAGTCTGCATGACTGCTTTGTACGCGACTGGTTATTGTTTATTTTTTCAACAGCTTATCACTTTGAATTTGAACAGCTTGAACAGGCCAGCCAGCAGCTTTATCAAGCCTTATTGGCGGAACCACAAGTTTATAAAGACATTTGTAAAGTAGGCAAACGCTTAAACTGGGTACTACGCTTTAATGTCAGCAAAGTCGGCAATGATGGTAAGCGTATTCAGAAATGTGTCCTGTTTCTACGTTATTTACGCGAACAGGCTGAGACAGCAACCGCAGCAAACTAAAGCGTTATACGTCCAATATTATCCGCTTGCCTTGTCTTCATGATGCGCAAGCTTTTTCGGTAATTTAACCAATACTGATAATCCACCCAGCTCAATACTTCTCGATAAGGTCAGTACCCCGCCTAAGCGTTGGGTCGCTTTATCGACAATAGACAAACCTAGTCCACTGCCCACTTCTAAATGATGATGCACACGGTAGAAGCGCTTCAAGACCTTGTCATATTGTTCAGGATCGATCCCTGCACCGCTGTCTTCGATCTGGATATAGGCAAAATCATCAGAATCGCTATACACCGAAATATTGATAATACCTTGTTCTGGCGTGTACTTAATCGCATTGTCAATCAGGTTGAAAATAATCGAATGTACTGTTGATTCAAGGCTTTGCATTTCAATTAAATCATTACGTTCAAACCCGAGATCGATTTCTTTTTGCATGGCCAGATTCACCAGTTGCTCCACACAATTTAACGCTACATCATTGAGGCGGAAATTAGTATTTGGTTCAATCAGACTCAATGCCACATCCTGTTTAGCCAAAGCCAGAAGCTGAGTCACCAGATGCTGAATCCGTGCCAGACCTTTACTCAGGTTCTGCAAAGATTCATGTTCAGGGAACTGACTAATCAAGATACGGGTTTGTAGATTCAAGGCCGTAACAGGCGTCCTAAGCTCATGTGCGGCATCGGCGATGAACTGTTTCTGTTCTGTTTGAGCATGCTGAATCCGCTCAAACAAGCGATTCATTTCTTCAATGGTCGGTAATAATTCTTGTGGATAGTCTTTGACATCAATCGGTGATAAGCCATCGGAATCCCGCTGAGTCAGTTCTTCCTTAAATTCATCCAGAGGTTTCAGACTGAGACTGATGATAAACGCCAGTACAATAATCGCCACAGGTAGCAACAGGAGATAAGGAATAAACATACTGCCCGCCAATTCCCATGCAAATGCATGGCGAACCTGCTCTTGTTGACTGACCTGAATCTGATAATCTTTTAATGGAATCACATAAACACGCCACTTTCCTTGTGATGTATTTTGTGTATAAAAGCCTGATTGTTTCACAGGTGGAACCAGTAAATGGGTTTGATGCCATAAATGGGTCTGATCTTTATAGGCCCAGATATCAATCAGTAGATCTTCTTCATGATAAGTTCGATGTAACTCGACTCGACTGGCCATCGGAGTGACTGGCTGAGTACTGGAACGCTCAGCCATATATTGCATTTGCGTATCTAAAATTTCATCAACTTCATGCAATGAAATTTTATAAGCAGCCAAAATCAGAAAACAACCTAACACCACGCTAAAGATGGAGGTTCCCCAGATGAGTCTTTTCTTTAGCGAATAATGTTGGCTTTTTTGCATCGAATTATGACTGCCCCAAACGATAACCTAAACCACGAATGGTTCGAATGAAGTCTTTACCCAGTTTGGCCCGCAAGTGATGGACATACACTTCAATGGTATTACTGGTAACTTCGCTGTCGAAATCATACAACTTATCTTCTAAATTTGCTTTAGAGAAAATTTTATTTGGGTGGGATACCATTGGAATCAGAATCGCCCATTCCCGATTAGATAGCTCGATTTGCTGACCTTTGAAGGTTGCCAGATGCTGTTCTACATCCAAGATCAGTTCACCACTTTTTAACAGTTGCGACTGACTTTTCAGTTGCGCTGTTTCAACACTCCCACGGCGTAATAAAGCATTGATACGGGCTAACAGCTCATCAAATTCATAGGGTTTAATCAAGTAATCATCCGCACCCTGATTCAAACCATCCACGCGGTTTTGTAGCTGATCTCTGGCTGAAATAATCAGGACAGGTAATGAACTGCGTTGACGAATCTGTTTCAGGATTTGCATCCCATCCATAAGGGGCAGACCTAAATCCAAAAGCACCAGATCAAAAGATTGCTTGGTTAACAAAGCCAGTCCATCGACCCCGTTATTCACCCATTCCACGTCAAACTGATGATATCGCAGTAAGGTCAATGTTGACTCTGCAATCATAAAATCATCTTCTATCATCAAGATCTTGGTCATGATTTCATTTCACCTTATGGGTTAGCACATGTTTCTAACATGTCATCTTTAGCATTAATTACTTTAGTTTTTACATCAAGCAAACTTAACAAGGTCGGGAACAGATTATCTTGGCTCAGTTTATTCTTAGTTTGTTGCGCCAGACAGCTCATCTGTTTGTGCGCCTGTTGTTGCCATGCGGTTGAGAACCACATCAACATTGGTACATGTGTCTGCTGAGTCGGTGCAATTGCATAAGGCGCACCATGCAGATACATGCCGCTCTCACCTGTCGATTCACCATGATCTGATAAATACCATAAACCTGTTTGATACTGGGTTGTATTTTTCAAGGTTTCGATCAATGAATCTAGAACATAATCGGTATAAAGCAAAGTATTATCATAACTGTTAATCAATGCTTCCTGAGTACATCCCTGAATCGCATTGGTATCGCACGTTGGCTTAAATACACGGAACGCTGGCGGAATACGTTTATAATAGGCAGGGCCATGACTGCCCATTTGATGCAATACGATCAAACGTGGTTGGGTATCATCTTTCGGAATCGTTGCGATATACGCTTTTAGGCTATCAATCAGAATATCATCCAGACATTCACCATCCTTACACCATTTCTGCTGAATCGGCTCAGGAATTTTAAACTGTTCAACACGGTCACATGCGCCCTTGCAACCTGAATTATTATCAATCCATGTCACCTGATAACCTGCACGTTTTGCAATATCGAGCAAACCTTCACGATGACTGGCTAACTGTTCATCATAATCTTCGCGTTGCATACCCGAAAACATACACGGTACCGATACAGCCGTTGCGGTACCACATGAACTGACTTGTGAGAAATTGATAATATTCTGTTTGGCTAATTTCGGGTTGGTTTCTTTGGCATAACCATTTAAAGAGAAGTTTTCCGCACGAGCCGTTTCACCCACCACCAAGACCATCAATTTAGGTAAACCTTTTGCAACCTGAGTACGTTGCGCATCTTCACCATACTTAACTAAAGGTAAATTCTGTTTAGGTGATTTCTTTTTATAATATGAAACTGTCGAGGCAATCATATTTTGAGGCGAAATCATGCCTTTTATATCGCGGTTTTCACGAAAAATGGCTGCAAAATCCACATAGAAAATAAATAATAGTCCGCCAACTAAAGCCAGAGAAACCACAGAGGCAATCAGCTTTTTAAATAATTGTCGGGTGACTGATTCAGATTTGATTTTGGTCATCAAAATCACAATGATCGGGACTAGAACCATCCCCACCATCCAGATCAACAAACGCCAAGACCACGTATCCCGAGCCTCAGCAAAGTTTGTTTGCATCAAGTTTTGAATCTGATCTGAAGTAATCCATACACCTAGAGTATTGACGGCATAGGCAGCAAAACCACCAATAAAAACCAAAGCGATAGCAAGCAGTTTTGCAGTCCATTTCCAGCTCAATAGCTGGAAAATAAAAGCATATAAAGCAGTAATAACACCAACAGAAGCTGCTACAAAAAGTCCCGCCTTAATCCCTGTATATGGTGTTAAGGCCAACATCTTTTCATAAAATGCGATGTTCAGGAAAACACCTAGCCAAATTGCAAGTAATATATTAAAAGTAAGTAATGAAATCGGCTTGGTTTTGAGTCTTTGCAGCAACATAGGCATCTTGTTCTAAAAATAAATTTCTTAGTCTTATAAAGATAAAAATAAAAACTTAAAAATGACTTAAATAATAGAATGTCCTGAGGAAAGCTCGCCTCAACGTCTTATTTTATTTAGTTAATTTAAAAATAAAAAGTCGAGGTTAATGTAAACCTCGACTCATTAAAACATAAACCGTTGAAAAATTAGAAGCTATATTTAGCCATTAAACCAACGCGGTTATCTTTGTAAGACTGACCAGCAAACGTTTCACGCTTACCATTGACATATTCGACACCTAAATCAATTGGTTTAACTGGTGTATAGATGAAGTTAATCCACGCTTGTTGAACTTTTTCATTTGCAGAAGTATTTAATTTTGCAAAATCAGTACCGTCATCAGCGAATTGAGCACCATATGCTAGAGTAGAACGTAAGTTAGGTAGAACCTTATACGTTCCGCCCACTTGTACTGCTACAAATTCATTTTGCTCGATAGAATTCCCATCTACTGCGTAAGGAGTGTTACTGCCATATAAATAACTATTATCACCAACAACATATGATGCATCAGCAAAAAGTTTTAAAGGATCAGCTACTTTAAAATCAGTACCAACAGCCACGCCCCAACCAGTTTTATCGTCATTAGCAAGCTGTGATTTATACTTTTCGACTAGAACACGCGCTGAAGCTGAACCTTTACCTTCTGCATAGCCTTGAGTAATTTTAGCCGTTAATGCTGGTAGGCTATACTTAATACTATCGCCTGTTACCGAAGTAGTGCTATCACCTTTTTCAGCAGAAACAAATAGTTGTGTAGTCGGACCTAACTTGTAGTTATAGCGTACTTGCGGAACACGTTTAGTACCACCACCAATGTTTGTCGAGAAGTCAATCATTTCTGGTGCATGGTTAGACAGGAAGTTTGAAGTTGTTTGACCAAATAACCAGTTGTTATATGTTAAATAAGCATGACGAATACGTAATCCATCATTCGTACCCGCAAAGTCAACTTCGATTTTACCACCGACTTTGTCGTCTCCTACAGGCGTATTAAAATCTAAACCAAGGCGTGTCGTTTTAGCAGTCGCACGTAATTTATCATGCGTTTTGCCGTCTGACTTACTTACATCACCAAAGTCGTTATCTGCACCTTCAATAATATAGTTAGCGTCACCACGAACAAAACCATATAGGTTCACATCAGCGCCAGCTTTAGATTTAAATCCTGCTAACGGTGAAACTGGTGCAGCAACTGGTTGCGCCTTAACTTCAGCAAGTTGAACTTGCTGTTGTTGCTGTACTTGCTGTTGTTGTTGCTGTACTTGGCTTTGTTGTTGAATTAAAGCTTTTAAAGCCTCAACTTCTTTACGAAGCTGTTGAATTTCCGCTTTGTCGGAAGTCGCAGCATGTGCCCCACTCATCATTAAAGCTGTAACTGTAAGAGCTAAACTTTTAACAACTAAAGATTTACGATTAAGGAATAGATCCATCAAAAACTCCAAAAAATATATTTTATGTTGCCTATCCATGCCAAGTTGATTTACGCCATTAAATTAAGGGGCTAAAAAATCAACTCTCCTCCACTTTGGTTACATTAATTTTATTACCGCAACCAAAACCAATTTCAACGTTATGCAAGACCAAAACCAATAACCAAAGACATAAAAAACATACTTTGACTTACAGATTTTTACCTTAACTTCATGTTGTAACGAATCCTACACAACTCTCTTATCTTATAGAATGATTAAATCGTTATTTCATTATTCTTTTTTAGACTTTAGGCTAATATCCAATCTACTTGAACATTTTTCTACCCATTTTAATTGATTCACATGATTTTTCTTGTTAACACAATCCATTTTTACTCCAGTTAGCTTCCATTTGCTACCCAAACAAGATGGCACAATTAATAGAGCATTTAAATAGCTAAAAACATACATTTTTAAAAACATAGACAAAGGTAGTAGATAATGACTAGATCACTCCTCAATCGATATTAAATTTCTTTATTTCATTTAGTTAACATTATTTTTCTTGTAATTTTGCATGTTTCCAGAGAGAAATAGGGAGCAAAGTAACCGTGCCAATAATGACAATAGCGATCAAATAATGGAAATAACCGAACACATCTCCAATCATTCCACTGACTAAATACAGCAAGCCACTGACAGTCGCCATGATCGAGACCTGAAAAGTGAAATCGGTTGCTGCAAATTGCTTACGACTATATTGCATCACCAGTGTCAACATCACCACCAAAAGCATGGCAGAGCAAGCATCTTCAAATGCATTAACGGCGTATAACCAGATCGGTGCAATTTGAGTTTGGGATTCATAAGCGTGAGCAATCACAGCATAAGCGATCAAACTGGTTATTTTTAAAATAGAGAAAACAATCAAACTCGCTGTTCGGGAAAAATGTTTGAGCAACAATCCGGCAATCCCCGCACCTACAAGCGCAGCGACTGCACCAAACATCGTGATGTAGACGCCTATCTGGGTGAAGTTCAATCCCATATCTACCATCAGTGGCTTTAATAAAGGACCTGAAAGGCCATCAGTAACTTTGAAACTGATCAAGACCAGTAACCATGCTTTTAGTTCTTTTGAGGATTGAAAATAATTTAAATAGGCCTTAATTGCCTGCATCAATGGAACAGAAGATGTCTGCGTTCTTGTAGTTGAGTTTGCATGAGTAGGCTCTCGATAGAGCAACACAGGTAAAGTATTGATAAATACCAATAAGGCCAAAGCCAGAAAGGTTTTTTGCCACTGTAACCAGTCCAGACACCAGAGCACTGCCCCGCCACCCACAATAAAACCTAGACGTGAACCAATCACCTGAAAAGTATTACCCCAATGCTGCTGATCTGTTTTGAGCAAATTGACCGCCAAGCCATCGGTTGCAATGTCTTGGGTTGCGCCAGTGAAGTTCATTAAGAAAAGTAAGACAAAGAAAATAAGCAGATAACTGGGTTGATCCAGTGCCTGAATTGGGAAAAAAGATAAAATAATCAGAATGATTACACTGAATAATTGTGTGGGAATAATCCAGCTACGGTAGTGGCCTAATCGAGATAATGCCAGACGATCAACATAGGCAGCCCAAAACACCTTAATCGACCACGGCAACATCAGTAAACCAAAGCCGCCAATATGTGCCAACGATACGCCTTGCGCTCTTAAGATTACAGGCAATGCATGGGTCATAAATCCAACAGGTAAACCCTGTGCCCAATACAAAGAAAACAATAAAATGTAAACCTGTCGAAGATTAGGCATTTTGAGTTTCCAGAGCGAGGCAATAACGGGCCTTAAGTATCCAATCCTTTCATTCTTCTGGCAATAAAATCTTATTTTTTGCCAATGCAGTCCCTGTCATCAGCGTTTAACATGAATAGAGTTGTCATTATTTATATTCATGTATGCCACAACATTTTCCAGATTTGCCTCCACTGGTTCCACAACGTGGAACAACCTATAGCCGTGCATTGTGTAAAAAACTGTTCCTTGCACAAGGCTGGACTGTAGTAGGAGAAATTCCTAACTTACCTAAAGCAGTGGCTATCATTTCTCCACATACCTCAAATATTGATGGCTGGTATGGCTTTCTGGCGATTGGTGGGTTGGGGTTGAAAATTACCGTACTGGGTAAAGATACCTTATTCAAGCCCCCGCTCCAGCCGCTCTTAAACTGGGCGGGACTGATTCCTGTTCGTCGTGACAGTGCACATGGCCTGACTGAACAAGTGGTTGCCACCATTCAACAGCATGACAAAATCTGGGTCGGTATGGCGCCTGAAGGAACACGTAAAAAAGCCGAAAAAATGAAAAGTGGTTTTTATCACATTGCGCATGCAGCAGGCATTCCAATCGTGATGTTTGCTTTTGATTATGACCATAAGACCATTTATTGTTTGGGGGCGTTTACCCCGACTGGTCATTATCAGCAAGACCTTGATCAGATCATGCAACGTTACGTTGGGCACTTCTCGCCGAAAAATCCAGATTGGCTGGCTGAACCCTTACAAAAACTTGTGAAAAAAAACTAGAAAATTAAGGGCAAATCTGCTCTGATGTGCGCATCTTTTTTGTACATTTTATCTGCATTTGTTATGAACATTGCTCGACTGTCTTGCTTGGCTGTTTTTGGTCTTGCTTTATTTGGTTGTGATCAAATCACAAAGAAAACACCGCCTACATCAGCAATTCAGGCACGTGAACCTGTGGTTGCCATTGCATTAGGTGGTGGCGGTGCCAAAGGCTTTGCACACATTGGTGTCATTAAAGTTTTAGAATCACATGGCATCAAACCTAAAATTGTGACTGGCACCAGTGCAGGTAGCTTTGTTGGTAGTATTTATGCCAGCGGTCAAACACCTTATCAAATGCAGAACCTTGCCTTAAAACTGCAAGAATCTGATTTGCGTGATCTCACCATTAATAGTCAGGGCATTATTCTTGGTCAGAAACTACAGAATTATGTAAATAGCCAAGTCGGCAATAAACCGATTGAACAATTCCCGATTCGTTTTGCCGCAGTCGCCACCCGTTTAGACAGTGGCAAAAAAGCCGAGTTTATTAAAGGTAATGCTGGTCAGGCAGTACGTGCATCTTGCAGTATTCCCAATGTGTTTGTGCCTGCGGTTATTGGCAAGACCAAATATGTGGATGGTGGTTTAGTCAGCCCAATTCCTGTAAAAACCGCAAAGGATATGGGTGCTGATATTGTGATTGCCGTGGATATTTCTGCACGTCCCGTCGGTGGTAAGCCGCTCAGCATGTGGGGCTTGTTAGACCAGACCATCAATATCATGGGCCAACAAAGTATTAATGAAGAACTGAATCAGGCAACGATTGTGATTCAACCGAAAGTGGGTCATCTGGGCGTGCTTGACCTTAAATCGAGTAATGAAGCTATTTTAGAAGGTGAAAAGGCAGCTCAAGCCAAGATTACGGCGATTCAAAATGCGATTACCGCATTTAAAAAATCTCCTGCTGCCTTAAAACCAGCACCACGACCAAAATTCTAAAACCCCACCTAAAAGGCTGTTGAAAGCTATTAAACTTGCAAGATGTGCAAGATCTTTAATCATCAACAGCCGCAATGCCTAAAAAAACAATCTTTTCATATTCATAAAGATAATCATCTGTTACAGTGCTAAGGTGAATATTTTTTCACCTCTACTCCGTTTAGTTATGCGAGCAAATCTATGGAATTTGTAGTTGAACCTTGGCACTGGTTTGTATTAGGGATTTTACTGATTCTTTCAGAATTGATTTTGCCTGCTTTTGCTGCATTGTGGTTTGGCATAGCAGCAGTCATGGTGTGTATTTTACTGTGGCTTTTCCCGATGATGGGTTTTACCACCCAAGTGATTACTTGGGGTATTTTATCTATTTTATGTACGATTCTTTGGTTCAAATTTATCAAACCGCTTTCGATTGATAAAACCAAAGCAGGTCTCCCTCGCGAAGCAACCATTGGTCAAGTTGGTATGGTGATCCAAACTGGACTTGAGCATGGACAAATTATTGTACGCTTTCCGATACCTGTTTTAGGTTCTGATGAATGGCATTGCCGTTGTACTAATCCAGTACAGGTCGGTGATCGCGTTCGGGTGGTTGATATTTTGGGTAATGATTTAGTCGTTCAACCTCATACGTCATAAACACAAAGAGGGTTTCTAATGTCTGTCGGTACCATTGTTGTTTTAGCTTTTTTAGCTTTTATCGGTATAACCATTTTTAAAGGGGTTCGTATTGTTCCCCAAGGTTATAAATGGATTGTGCAACGTTTAGGTAAATACCATACCACGTTGAGTCCAGGTCTAAACTTCGTGATTCCTTATGTGGACGAAGTGGCTTATAAAATTACCACCAAAGATATTGTTTTGGATATTCCTTCACAAGAAGTAATTACCCGTGACAATGCTGTGTTGGTGATGAACGCCGTAGCGTATATCAATCTTACTACACCAGAAAAGGCGGTGTACGGGATTGAGAACTATACATGGGCAATTCAAAATCTTGTTCAGACGTCACTTCGTTCTATCGTGGGTGAAATGGATCTGGATGATGCGCTTTCTTCTCGTGACCACATCAAGGCGAAATTAAAAGCTGCCATTTCTGATGATATTTCAGATTGGGGCATTACTCTGAAAACTGTTGAAATTCAGGATATTCAACCTTCACACACTATGCAAGCCGCTATGGAAGCGCAAGCAGCCGCTGAACGTCAGCGTCGTGCAACTGTGACCAAAGCTGATGGTGAAAAACAGGCGGCAATTCTGGAAGCAGATGGTCGTCTGGAAGCGTCTCGTCGTGATGCAGAAGCACAGGTTGTTCTTGCCGAGTCTTCACAACGTGCCATTGAAATGGTGACAAGTGCGGTAGGTGATAAAGAGATTCCTGTGGCTTATTTACTCGGTGAACAATACGTTAAAGCAATGCAGGATTTATCTAAATCTGGCAATGCAAAAACAGTGGTTCTCCCTGCCGATGTACTCAATGCCATTCGTGGAATTATGGGCAAACACTAAACCCACTTTCCAATAACAATAAAGCAGCGTTTTTTCGCTGCTTTATTTTTTAAGCTTCCCCGATCAGCTTTCGGGTCTTAACTGGAAGTTTCTTGATAATGAGATCATAGGAATCCTGAATGAGATCCTGTACCAGATCAGGCGTGATCTCTGGACTACTGGCAATCGAAATCCAGTGTTTCTTATTCATGTGATAGCCCGCTGAAATTGAAGAATAGAGTTCCTGATATTCCAGACTTTTCTCAGGCTTACATTTCACCGTTACAATTAATTTTCCTGCATTAAAACCAATATACATAAACATTTTATCGAAGACTTTGAACACCTCAAAATCAGGGCCAAAAGGTTGCGACTGGATTGAAAATGCCAGATTTTGTGCATAGTGCAAAGCGCATTGTTCGAGTTGGTTCTGATTCATGACATCTTCCCTTTTACGCGATCTTCATCATTGTTTTGCTTTATTCTAAAACTGTTTTTAAATCATGATTATCTATATTCTCTAAAAATAAAGACCATACAAGATGGTCTTTTATAACATTAATTATTTAAGAAAAACTGTCTGGCTTTTAACTTTTACGTGCCAGCAAGAACTTTGAAATGTCGACGAGTTCTTTGGCATCTTCACCAAAATACGCTAAGGCTTCAAAGGCTTGATCATGCAGGCTTTGCGCATAAGCTTGTGCCTGTTCCAGCCCCATCAAGGCAGGATAGGTCGACTTCTGCACCTGTTCATCTTTACCTGCTGTTTTGCCCAAAGTTTCTGTGCTAGCGGTAATATCCAGAATGTCATCTTGCACCTGAAAAGCCAGACCAATGCTTTGACCAAATTGACGTAATTTAGGAATCGCCTGATCCGCGCCAGTAAAGATGGTTACAGCCCCCATCATAATCGCCGCTTGAATCAATGCACCCGTTTTATTACTGTGAATATTTTCCAATTCTGCCTGATCAACTTGCTTACCCGCACCTTCAGCTTGCAAATCAAGGACTTGTCCGCACACCATTTTTGAACTGGCGGTTGCCAAGATTTGTACCTGCTTCAAGACAATCGCAGCCTCAGTCCCCTGTCCTTGTTCGTCGAATAAACGACTTCCCAAAATTTCAAAGGCCATCGACTGTAAAATATCACCAGCCAGCAATGCTGTATCTTCACCAAAGGCCACATGGCAAGTCGGCTGTCCACGACGCAGTAAATCATTGTCCATACAAGGCAAATCATCATGGGCCAATGAATAACAATGGATCAGTTCAACCGCAACTGCAGCACGGCGAGCTGCTGCAAAATTTTGATTCGGTTGTAATGAAGCTGCTGCATAACATAATGCCGGACGAACACGCTTTCCACCGAGCATGACGGCATGATGGACAGCTGCGTTTAATGGTTCTGGAATCGAAAATGCAGCCAATGCTGTCAATAAATCCTGTTGAATACGTTGTTGAGCTTGTTTTAAAACATCCGCATTAACTTGAGAAATAGATGACACAATTGCCTCGGGAAATCTTAATGGAAGGAAAATGACAAAACTTGCCAGAATGGCGACATCATAACACTATTTATTTGAAGAAATTGCATTTGTATTTTTAATCGATTCCAAATAATAAAGCCTTCAAATGAAGGCTTTATCGCATCATTTCAAGCAGTGCTTAGAAAGTATCCCCAGGTACACGCACCCAGCCTTCCATCAATACACGTGCGCTACGGCTCATAATGGCTTTTTTCACAGACCATTTGCCATCAATCAATTCGGCTTGAGCGCCCACACGCAATGTGCCCGATGGATGTCCAAAACGAACGGCTTCACGTTCACCGCCCCCAGCAGCCAAATTCACAAGCGTCCCCGGAATTGCTGCCGCAGTACCAATTGCCACAGCAGCGGTTCCCATCATAGCATGATGTAACTTGCCCATCGACAAGGCACGAACCAATAAATCCACATCACCGCTCTCAACCGCTTTGCCACTCGATGAGGTATAAGTTTTTGGTTTTGATACAAAAGCAATTTTAGGGGTATGTTGACGTGCTGCTGCTTGTGAAATGTCTTTGATCAAGCCCATGTGTACCGCGCCATACGCACGGATTTTCTCAAAACGTGCTAAAGCAGCCGCATCCCCGTTAATGTGATCTTGTAATTCTGTCCCTTGATAGCCGATGTCTTCGGCATTCAGGAAAATCGTTGGAATCCCTGCATTAATAAATGTCGCCTCAAAAGTACCAACCTCCGGAACAACCAATTGATCCACAACATTTCCTGTCGGGAACATATCGCCGCCTTCTTCACCATCATCAGCGGGATCTAAGAATTCAATCTGAACTTCTGCTGCGGGAAAGGTCACGCCATCTAGCTCAAAATCACCTGTTTCCTGAACCTGACCGTTAGTCACAGGGACATGTGCAATAATGGTTTTTTGAATATTCTTCTGCCAGATTCGTACTGTACAAATTCCATTTTCAGGAATACGTTCAGCGTCAACCAATCCATTTGAAATCGCAAATGATCCTACAGCTGCGGTTAGATTTCCGCAGTTGCCGCTCCAATCAACAAATGGTTGATCAATCGATACTTGTCCAAATAAATAATCCACATCATGTTCGGGCTCTGAACTTTTAGCCAGAATCACAGTTTTACTGGTACTTGAGGTTGCACCGCCCATTCCGTCAATCTGCTTACCGTAAGGATCTGGGCTTCCAATCACGCGTAAAAGAAGTTGATCACGTGCCTTGCCTGCTACTTGTGCCGCTTCGGGTAAATCATCCAGTTTGAAAAATACCCCTTTACTTGTGCCACCACGCATATAAGTTGCAGCGACTTTGATTTGCGGTACTGAGCTCATGTCAATTCTTCCTTTTATCATGTTCTTGGTGCAGCGGGTTATTCGTCTAAAGCTACTGCACGGCAGTCAAAAATACCATACGACCAATGGTGCCTGAGTTAGTCGTCATGCATAAAATCTGTGCATTATATTGAGTATTTTTCATCACTTGCACAATGGCAAAAATGCGAATCCATCCGTCGGGAAAAACAAGAATATGATTTAGCTGTACAAATATAAAGCAAATTTCATTTAAATATTCACTTAAATATAGGATTTTAAATAACTTTTAAAAACAACTTTCCAGTCATGGCAATGCTGTACTTTTACTAGGCGAAAATCGATCAATCTATTAGAATAATCCAGTTAATTCCTCGTCGAGCTCAGTCCTTTGAACAACGATTCTTCTCAACTTCAGCGTGGACTAAAAAACCGCCATATCCAACTCATCGCGATGGGTGGGGCTATTGGTACGGGCTTATTTTTAGGTTCTGCGCAAATTATCCAGTCTGCTGGACCATCTATTATTTTGGGGTATGCGATTGGCGGCTTGATTGTTTTTCTAATCATGCGTCATTTAGGTGAAATGATTGTTGAAGAACCTGTTGCAGGTTCATTTAGCCATTTTGCTTATAAGTATTGGGGTAAATTTCCAGGCTTTATAACGGGCTGGAACTATTGGGTGCTCTACATCCTTGTGGCAATGACTGAGCTAACGGCAGTAGGTAAATATATTAATTACTGGTGGCCGCAAATTCCTGCTTGGCAGTCTGTATTATTCTTCTTTGTCGTGATTACGGCAGTCAACCTGACCAATGTTAAATTCTATGGTGAATCAGAGTTCTGGTTAGCGATCATCAAGGTGACGGCTGTAGTTGCCATGATCTTGTTTGGTTTATTCCTTCTCTTCACTGCTGATGCAAATTCAACCGCTTCATTTAGCAACCTTTGGTCACAGGGCGGCTTTTTTCCGCATGGCTTTGAAGGCTTGTTCTATATGCTGGCTTTCTTGATGTTTGCCTTTGGCGGAATTGAGCTGATTGGTATGGCCGCAGCAGAAGCCAAAGATCCAAAGACCACCATTCCTAAAGCGATTAACCAAGTGGTCATTCGTATTTTGGTATTCTATGTCGGTTCGCTTGCCATTCTCTTATCACTTGTGCCTTGGAACCAGCTCGATCTTGGCGGCTTGGATAAGAGTCCATTCGTGATGATTTTCAGTCAAATGGGAATTGGTTGGGCAGCACATTTACTGAACTTTATTATCCTGACAGCGGCATTATCTGTATATAACAGCGGTATGTATGCCAATAGTCGTATGGTATTTGGTTTAGCTCAACAAGGTAATGCACCGAAAATCTTTACCAAAACCAATAAGCAAGGTGTCCCTGTTCCAGCGGTACTACTCTCTGCATTCCTGATCTTTGGCTGTGTGTTACTCAACTATTTTGTACCAGAAGATGCCTTAGGTCATTTGATGTATGTTGTTGTTGGTGCACTGGTTTTAAACTGGGCCATGATCAGCTTGACGCATTTAAAATATCGCCGTCATATCAAAACAGCACAAATCAAAACATCGTACCCAGCGTTATGGTCTCCGTTCAGTAACTATCTGGTTTTGGCGTTTATTGGCGTTGTGCTGTATATCATGTGGCAGCAAGGCTTTAAAGAATCAGTGCTTATGATTCCGATCTGGATCGTCGCAATGTTTATTTTTTATAAGTTTTTAAATCGTAAAACTGAGAATTAACAGTTGATCGGTTTCCTTAAAAAGTGATTGCTTCTGCAATCACTTTTTTGTTTATAATCATAAAATTATGCGCTTATAGCTTAACTGGATAGAGCAGTTGCCTCCTAAGCGACCGACGTGGGTTCGAGTCCCGCTGAGCGCATAGCCTTTTTAATTAATCTTGCCTTCCACAAGCTGCTGGTTAAGTAAGGTTTTTGCCTGAGTTTGCAGTTGTTCTGCTTTTACAGTTTTTCCTGCTACTGACTTTGCCTGATCATTAAAATAACTAAAATGAGATTTCTCATTTTTTCCTGCAAATTTTAATGCCACGATTTGGTTCTGGTTAAATGCATTCGCCCATGCATCTCTAACTGCGCTCCAATAAGTCGCATTCTTCTTCCAGTAATCATAAGCAGCCTTGAAATCATAGCCTTCAACTTTGTTGTACTGGTTAACCCCTAGCTCGCGAGCAAGTGCTGTATTGGTTTTGGTATCAAATTTAATATTATCTTGCTCATGCACCCAGCCTGTTGCAGTGAAGGCATGGCGATTGATCCCAATAATCACATCATAATCATTACGCGTGGTATGCTCACGGCGTGGTAACGGGCGATAGGTTTCATTCGATACCCACTCCACTGCACCATTGTCTTTAGTCCACGCACCCAAGCCTGCATAACGAGGAGAATCATCAACTTGCCATACCGTTTGCAACCATTTGCCTTTGCTCTGTTCTGGCTTTAAATCAATACTTTTCCAGCGATAATCCCCAATATAACTCCACATTTTGGTCGGTTCATATTCCCAGTCTTGACGCCAGTGCTTCACCACATGCCCCTCTGCAACCAGAATATGCTGCAACGACACTTTATTCGGGGTATTTTCTAAAACCACGACAGTTTCATAACCACTCGATAAGTCATCTTTTTTAACTTTATAATCTGGTTTAAGTGAATAAAGCTCTTCAAAGCGAAAATCTACTTTGTATTCCCCTGCCATTTTCAGGATGGCCTGACGTGCTTGTTCTTGTGTCAGATTTTCATGCAAAGATTGCTGTTGTAAAGCATCCGCCAATTTTACTGGCTGTTGTGCAGCATTCACACTACTGATCCCCATCATCAGTGCAGTTACAAAAACATAAGACAACTTAAGCTTCATATAAAAATCTCAACTCGACGCTAAATTACTGAATCAATTAAATAAAGCAACTTTCCCTAGTTCAGCCGCTTGTATCTTTTTGAAATAAACCTGTAAAGCATTGTAAATTATTGTGAGAATGATTACCATTTAATTTATGGAATAATTTTCATTGCGATCAACTATTGTGAATATACTCTCTCCTCAATTCTGTTCTAAACCTAAAGTTTTATTTGCTTCTCTTTTAGCAGCAGGTTTGATTTCTCCTTCTGTGTATGCAGCCGAGCAATCAACTTATGCAGTTACCAAAACACCTCTGCATGTTCTCGATACCATTGTTGTGACAGGCACACGTTCAGAAAAAAAATTAATTGATAGCCCGATTCGAACTGAAATTATTGATGAAGAAGAATTAAGAAGAACCAATGCCATTACCTTAAAAGATGCTTTGGAAAATATTCCAGGCATCTTGTTAAGAGAAATTCATGGCAAATCAGGTTATGAAATTTCATTACAAGGTCTGAGTAGCGATCAGGTGCTGATTCTGATTGATGGCCTACCACTTGCTGCCAGTACCAGTTCTACTGTTGATTTAGATCAATATTTAATTGGTGGCATTGAACATATTGAAGTTATTAAAGGTGCAGCTTCGGCACAATATGGCTCATCTGCCATGGGTGGTGTGATCAATATCATCACTAAAAAAGTTCAAGACGGTGTTGCCATTTCAGGACAAGTCGATATTGGCTCTTATGGCAAACAAAATGCAGATGGTAAAAATACATCGATCAATAATCACCATCAGAAAATCAGTATAGAAGCGGCAAATGCCACTTTAAAAGGTCGTATCATCGCAGACCAGTTTAGTAGCGATGGCTTTGCCGTTAACCCGAACGATTATCCTCAACAAGGTGATGAACAAAAGCGTCAGCAATATGCATTTTATGGTGCATGGCAGCCTTCAGACCAATTTATGTTGTGGGCAGATTTCAATGAATATAAAGAAAAAGATCACCAGCGAAGTCTAAATTTCGTTCCGCCATTTTATTTAAAACAATACAAACTTGAAGATATTGAACGCCAACGTTTCAGTGCGGGTTCACAGTTTAATTTTATCAAAAACAGCAAAATCGATTTAAAAGCTGTCCATGAAACCTATGACTCAACTTCTACCCAAACTTTAGATGGATACCTTTCTGCTTTAAGACACTCGAATCAGGAAAATAATCATTTCAGCTCGCAACTGACGTTACCCAAATGGAATAAACAAAACTGGCAATTGGGCTATGACTGGCATGAGGAAAAATTAGAGCAAAGCAATAACGGTAAATTTGAGATGCAAGGCGGTTCGGTAAAGCGGGATCGTCATGAGTTTTATGTCCAAAATGACTTTAATCTCGTACAAAACCTTGATGCTGTGATCGGCTGGCGTTTCCAGAATGATGATGATTTTGGCGATCACAATGCCTTTAAACTCAGTACTAAATATCGTTTTTACGACCAGAATGATCTACTCGCCGATCTGCGCCTGAGTTATGGTCAAGGCTATCGCGTACCTAATTTAAAAGAACGTTTTTATTCTTTTGATCATAGTCACTTAGGCTATATCGTCATTGGCAATCCCAACTTGAAACCAGAGTCATCAGACAGTTATCAACTTGGATTAAGTCTGGTTCAAAATGATCATTGGAATGCAGATATCAACCTGTTCTGGAATGATATTCAAGACCTGATCCAAACCGATTTTGATAATGCCACGACGGTAAATGGCATCACTCAATACAGCTACAGCAACGTCGCCAAGGCGGAGACCAAAGGAATTGAAACATCTGCCAAATGGAAGCTGACACCTTATTTCTCGGTGAATGGTGCGTATACCTATACCGAAGCAAAAGATAAAACCACCAATACCCTATTAACACGACGCCCTAAACATATTGCACGTTTAGGTGCCGATTATGCCTTGAATGATCAACTTGATTTGACCTTACGCGGCCGTTACCAAAGCGATGAATACGGCGATAGTGCCAATCAACAACAGTCTCCTAGCTGGGTAACCTTCGACTCGCAAGTGGATTATCGCATCAACAGATATATCAGTGCTTTTGCGGGTATCGACAATATTTTCAATGAACAACGTGATTTTTCTAGCGCAATAGATTATCGCCCGATTGCCGGTCGATATACCTACATGGGGCTTCGCTTTAACTGGAACAGCAATCTGAAATAATCTTCATAGGATCAATACCAATGTCTCATCTTAATTTAGCCAAGTTATTTGCTTTAAGCACCTTAAGTACCCTTCTGATCGCTTGTGGCGGTGGGGGTGGATCGTCAGATAACAGTGGAACCAGCAATCCGCCTGCGACCAATACCGATCTATTTACAGTAAAAGGTAAACAATGGAGCATTACACCCACTGCAAATAATGCTTATTGTTATGATATCGACACGCAAGCTGAAATTTCATGTACGACAACCGATTGGGATCTCAAATTTGCGATGGGCACACGTACCCCACTCTTATTTACCAACAGTGGTGTAAGCGGTTCAGGCAATGGCGGTGCACTTTATTCACCATTTGATGCAACATGGGCAAATCTATCCAAAGAACTGGATGCAACACAAGGCGGCAGTTTACCAGCTCAAGCCTGGAGCGTAGATGCTTATAGCAATGCATTCATGGACACGTCATCGGGCAGCAACAGCTTCTTTGAATATGATCTCTTCGGTGATCATCGTATGTCACCAAACTTTAAAACATTCTTGGTCACGACCGATTCAAGCGCTGCAACAGCAATTGGAAGCTATGAGAAACCTGTGTTTGCAGTGCAAATTTATAATTATTATCAAGGTACCACCTCAGGTTATATTTCAATTCGTTATATCAATACGCAACTTCCTCATGACGTAAAAACCCTAACAATTGATGCGACTCAAGGCTGGAACTATGTTGACCTGATCACAGGCACCACCAGCAAAAATACAACTGGACAATGGCAACTCGCATTTAATCGCTACAATGTTCAACTCAATCAAGGTATAGGCAGTATGGTTGCCTCACAACCAGCTGGATTCTATTCTGCGGACGGCAAACCAATAATTGATAAGTTTAAAGATAGTAATGCTTATGTCTCTACAGAAGCTGATTTAAAAGCGGCTGCTTCTACAACCAATATCAAATGGGGTTCTAACAGTATTACCTCCATTTTGAATCCAACCTTTAAGGGAACATACCCTCAAAAACTCACTTATGGCTGGTATAACTATTATCCAACCTTAAGTGCAGCTCAAGCAGATGGTCTACAAGCAGCCCATATGCTAAAAGCGAATCCTGAAGGAGCAACAATCATTCGAGGAAATAAAGGCAACAGCTACGCTCGTCTACATCTCACAGATGTCAAATATGCAGACCCTAGCAACGCCTCAAGTGCGACCACATGGACCTTTGAACTGGATATCCAGCCAGCCAAATAAGTCATAAAAAACGGAGCATCTGCTCCGTTTTTCTTTAGGTATATCTCAAAACTAGTCGATCACACGAATTGGTCGGATTCTTCTTAGTCTTAACGTCATTTCTTTTAAAACATAGTTGGTTGCAACAACCAATATAAATCCAATGATGAACGAACCAACGATATCGAAAGGAAAATGTACACCCACAAAAACTCTGGATACACCCACCACCAGACTCAGTACCAAGCCCAATAATCCAATCTTTTTAAATCCAGCCAATAAATAAGAAAAGGCAATAATCACGATGGTTAAGGTATGCTGACTTGGAAAAGAGGATGAAGCGCCATGACCAATCAATTTGTCGCCCAAATGCAACTGGAATGGTCGAGGATGATGATAAAAGAATTCGATGAGGTCACTTATAACCAGTGAAAACAGAACGATAAATAAGGTTTTTGCAAACAGAAGACCGTACGTTTTCCACTGGATCACGACTAATAGAACCAGAAAACTGATGAAAACCGTATTCAGATCTTCCGCTAGAAAAATTGCGATCTTATCTAAAACAGTATAATCCTTAGCAAAAGTGTTGATACTGTTAAACAAAGCAATATTTGAGTCTTTAAAAATCATTTTCCGTTGCTATCCATACTATCCATGACAGATTTCTAACCCCACCATACAGGACTAAAATGTAAAAATTATGAATTTTTATTGTTTATTCTGCACAAATTTGCAAACGCTACTCAACCACGTCTTGATTGGAAATGATCTTCCAGCTCACTGAACAAATAGAGTCAATTACCTCTACTTATTCACACTAACTTTTGATTTTTTATAATTTAAATTAAAAACCACTACCTACCACAGGTTGCTTATCTTTAGCATTTGTCTGATCAAAAGTTGAATATGCACCATAACCATAGACTTTCACTTGTTTATTGAACGAATAATCCGTACCAACAAGGATTTGCTTGGCATCGAAATCAGCCGCACCATTTTTAAAAATGGTTGAGTTCTGGCTATATTGAGCCTTGACTGCCCATTTTGACTGATTTGGCAACTTATACTCAGCACCAATTAACCGGCCTTGAGAATCATCAATATCAACTACTGCTTCATCATTTCCTTTTTTATCAGTAACTTTAGAAGTTTGATATAAGGTTTTTAATGCCAGATTCCCGTGATATCGGCTTTATTACTGATATAGTTATTAAAACTATCGACTGGACTGGATAAGTCTTTTATAGGGGTATTATTTTTACCTACTTTCACTGTACCTAAATGGTCATCTTTCAAACCAATAAAACGATTACGCTGTGACCAATCTATTTTATCGCCATCCGCATAAAAGGCCCATTCTGCTAAATAAACAGCACTTAAATGTTCGGTTAATTTTTCTTCGCCTTTAATCCCAACAAATGAACTATTACTGTTCACTTTCCATACATACATCTCGGTTTTTTAGCGCTTCAAGACTCATCATTGTGACGAATAAAATTTTCATCCCTAATGTTATCTTCCTAAACATCTCAAAAAATTAAAAGAAAACTATTTCTCTATATTCCAAACAAAAAAATAAACAGGGATTTAAATCAAATGATGTGCTTTTATATTTTCGACATAAAAGCACATGAATAATCAGAATTACAGATTATAAAGTGGAAAAACACCAAATATCAAAGCACTACCCATGAGTACGCAACAGGTAATAAATGCCCATTTCAAGGTAAATTTCTGGTGATCGGCTAATTCAACAGAGGCTAAACCACAGAGTAAGTAGGTTGAAGGAACCAATGGTGATAATAAATGGATCGGCTGGCCAATAATCGAAGCGCGCGCAATTTCAACAGGTGCAATTCCATAATGTGATGCAGCTTCAGCCAAAATTGGTAAAACACCGAAATAGAAAGCATCGTTCGACATAAAGAATGTTAAAGGCATGCTCAGAACACCCGTGATTGGTGCCAGATAAGGCCCTAAGCTTGGTGGAATAACAGCAACGAAGCCCTTAGACATCGCTTCAACCATGCCTGTGCCCGATAGAATACCTGTGAAAACACCCGCAGCAAAGATTACGCCCACAACAGCCAATACGCTATCCGCATGCATGGCAATCCGTTTTTTCTGCATATTGACGCATGGATAGTTCACCACCAATGCAATACAGAAGCCCAGCATAAACAGGATCGACATTGGTAAAATCCCTTTCACCAAAGAAGCCATTAATACCAGCGTAAGAATACCGTTAAACCAGCGTAAATGAGGACGTTGCGCTTCTGGATCTTTCGAAATAGAAATATCGTCAGCATGGCTGATATCAACCAGTTCAATCACGCCTAGACGTTTACGCTCATATTTGCCGTAGAGATAAGCAAGGAAGAATAACCATGCAGCAGCAATCACCATCGAAGGAATCATTGGAATAAAGACTTCACTGGCGTCGACCTGAAGAGCACTCGCGGCACGCGCTGTTGGGCCTCCCCACGGCGTAAGGTTCATCACACCACTACAGAGCAACATTAAACAGGTCATGATCAGTGGATTCATCCCGACACGTTTGTATAACGGCATCATTGCGGCCACACAGATCATATACGTGGTTGAACCATCACCATCCAGAGAAACAAGCAGGGTTAAAAAGACAGTGCCTAGCGTAATCTTTAATGGATCACCTTTAACTTTCTTTAAAATCCATCTAACCGACGGGTCAAATAAGCCCGAGTCAATCATTAAAGCAAAATATAGAATGGCGAAAAGTAACATCACGCCAGTTGGAGCAAGCTTCTTAATACCATCCAACATGGTATTGCCAAGCTCAGCCAACTGGATATGGCTCAGACTTTCAAAATAGAAACCTAAGCCCCAGGCAATAATAGCGAAGATAAAAGGGATTAAAATTAATGCAACCAATGCACTGAGACGTTTTGACATGATCAAATACATGAAACACATGATCATGCTGATACCTAAAAAAGTCAGCATTTAAAGCAATCCTTAGCCTGATAAGTTTTTTTTTATGGGTAAACACCTTACCCGAATTAAGGACAGATTCTATGCGATTTAACTTTAAGCAATTCATTTAATTTTATTATATACCCACCCCACCCATTCACATGAAAAATGATTTAAATTAGAGCTCAAACCAATAGCGATATAATATTTTGATTATTAATAATTATTTATATTTTCAACCCAACTTAACTGAGTAAAATAAAATCATATCAGGAGATTTTTATCATTATATATTAACACATAATGTTCCATTATGGTGCAATAATCGATTAAAAAATAACAGAACCCTAAATAATGAAAATAAAAATAAATATCATTTATCTCTCTAAAATCTCATTTAGTACAAAATATACTCAACTCTTTTTCTTATAATTATGTGATAGATTACAACAATAATTATTTTGAGCCAATATATAAATTTTCATATTCTGAGAATACAACCCTATATTTAAAGCAGATAATTCCACTTTTATTCACTCAATATTCATTTAATGAAATATCCAGTAATTTTTGATGATTTGAGATATAAAATCCAAATCACCAAAGATGCATATTGATCGCCCTCTCTCTTTCGAAAACAGCACACCCCTCTCCGTTATCCAGCAAAATAAAGGCCAAAAACGAGAGATGAACCTCATGTTTACGCTTTTTTCACCTTATTCCTTGCATGTTGAGGCATAATGTCAGCAAATTATTTTTTGTTGACCCCATTTAAGGTCGACCATCAATCTTATTCATCATTAAGTCTCTTCTATTAATAAACATGAACGGAGCAACAATGACACTTTCATCTATACAACAATTCAATGATGCTGCATCCGAACATATGCATTCTATCTTTAGTCAACAGCGTACTGCTTTCGACGCAAATCCTTATCCAGATTTAGAACATCGTCGTACCAAAATATTTCAAATCAAAAAACAAATTATTCGTTATCAAGATGTGATTGCGACGGCAATTCATACAGATTTCAGTTCCAGATCTGTTGATGAATCTAAGCTGCTGGATTTACTTGGCTCAGTTCTAGAGGCAGAACATGCAATTCGTCATTTAAGACGTTGGATGCGCCCGAGCAAACGTAGCACCGAGTTATTATTTTTATCCAACCGTCTTCGCGTGCAATATCAGCCTAAAGGTGTGGTCGGGGTTATTGTGCCTTGGAACTTCCCTGTTTATCTCGCCTTAGGCCCCTTGATTGCAGCCATTGCTGCGGGCAATCGCGTGATGATCAAGTTGCCTGAAGTCACCCCAGCAACCAATGCAGTGGTTAAACGTATGCTGGCTGAGGTTTTCACTGAAGATGAAGTTGCTGTTTTTGGTGAAGAGATTGTCGATCCTGCACAATTTACATCTTTGCCTTTCAATCATATTGTGTTTACTGGATCACCTGCGATTGGACGAGTGGTGATGCGCGCTGCGGCAGACAATCTAACGCCTGTAACACTTGAATTGGGTGGTAAATCACCTGCCCTGATTAGTCGTAACTATCCTTTAACTGATGCTGCAAAACGAGTTTTACATGGTAAAGCGACCAACTGCGGACAAATCTGTGTTGCGCCAGATTATGCTTTAGTCCCAAAAGAACAAGTTGATGCCTTCATCACGGAATGCCAATCTAGCTTCACCAGCATGTATGGAGCGAACATCAGTAACAATTCAAATTACACATCCATTGTGAATGATCGCCATCTCAAGCGTTTATTAGAAATACTAGATGACGCCAAAGCCAAAGGTGCCCAAATTATTGCTTGCGGCGAATATGATCTTGATAAAGATGCTCGTCGTATGCCTGTTCATCTGGTACTGAATTGCACACCAGATATGCGTATTTTAAAAGAAGAATTATTTGGGCCTGTACTGCCTGTTGTCCCTTACGATAGTTTAGATGAAGCCATTCGATATATTCGAGAAGGTGAACGACCGCTGGCTCTATATTGTTTTAGCCATGATGCAAGCGAGCGAGAGTACATCTTAAAACAAACTCACTCTGGGGGGGTCACCATCAATGACTGGGGCTGGCATGTGGTCAATCATGATGCGCCTTTCGGCGGTATTGGCAACTCAGGCATGGGGACTTATCACGGCGAAGAAGGCTTCAGAGAACTCTCACATGCAAAAACCGTCTTTGCCCGTCACCGCTTCTTCCCGACCCAACTGTTCTATCCACCCTATGGCACTTGGGTACAAAAACTTGCGTTACGTTTCTTCTTAAAACAAGGCGATCCGAATATCAAATAAGTAAAACGCAATACAAGCACGGTATATTGAAAAGCATCTCGTGATGGGATGCTTTTTATCCCTCCCTTCTTCTTTTACCTTCAAGTAAAATTGATGAGATAGAAGATGTATAGTCGCTCTCGTTCTTAGAATAAAATCATTCAAATGTTGTGAATTGACTTAAAAAACACCTAAAACATAAATCATGAAGAAATAAATCCTATTTTTTACAAAAAATCTTTGACCAAATAAAAAACTTTTTTTTCAAAGTTGCAAAAAGAAATGATTATTATTTTAGAATAATAATTTATATTTATCATTATTTTACAAATAAAAACACATATGTATATAAATTTTTTAAGATTTATTTTTGTCCACTTTCATCTTTCTGTTAATACTGCTTAGTTCATTTAGAACATTTACTCTTATTTTAATTATGGTATTTTTGTTACATGAAGTTATAGCCAATCACAATAGATAACTTTTTTGTTGTCAGATCATAGCTTCTTAACACTAAAGAATCTTGAAGTTCAAGGAAAGATTTACAATGAAATTAAAACATCTTAGCACTGCCATGATCTTAGCAACGCTACCTGCAACTGGAGTTTTTGCAGCAGCGTTGGACCGTTCAGGTCAATCTATGTCTGCATTTTTACAGCCGGGTAATTATTTTGAAGCGGGTATCTCAGTTTTAGACCCGACAGTTAAGGGTAAAGAAGCAGGTGATACTGCAACACAACGTAAAATTGGCGACATGGGCGACGACTACTTGTTCCCTAGCGCAGCATTAAAACTTCAACTTACTGATAAAATTTCCTTCGGTTTACTATACGACCAACCATTTGGTGCTGATGCAAAATATAGTGGCGACAATGTTTTTGTAGCCAATGCAAATGATGGCGTCCTATCAGCAAAATCTATTGATAATATTGTTACTCAAAGAGCTGTAGCGGCATTAGAAGCACAAAATATTCCTGTAAATGAGCAAACACTTGCAGCAGCAAAAGCTCAAGTACAAGGCAGCCCACAATTTCAACAATTAGCAGGCGCATTAAATGCAGCTAAAGGTTATCTTGGTGCAAGCACAGGCTCAAATAACACTCAAGTTGAAGTAGATACACAAAACCTTTCTATGGTATTTGGTTATCAACCAACTAAAAACTTTAACTTCTATGCTGGTCCAGCGATCCAGACGATCAAAGGTAATGTGAGCCTTCGTGGTGAAGCATATAGCGTATACAATGGCTACGATGCAAAAATTAAAGAAACAACTGGTGTGGGTTGGTTAGCAGGTGCTGCTTATCAGATTCCAGAGATTGCACTTAAAGCATCTGTAACATACCGTTCAGAAATTGATCATGATGTAAAAGCTCAGGAAGATCTTTCTTTATTAGCATTCCCAGCTTTATCTGGTGTACTTGCTGGTTTAGGATTAGATCCAAGTCAACTTGCAGCGGGCCTTGCCCAAGACAAGAAAACAAAAATTACTACACCTCAATCTGTTAACTTAGATTTCCAGACAGGCATCATGGCAAATACAGTTGCATTTGCTAATGTTCGCTGGGTGAACTGGAAAGACTTCTCAATCCAGCCTTACAAATTTGGTGTTTTATCACAACAAATTGGTGGCTTAATTGGTCGTCCAAATGGTTTCAACCTTGTTGAATATTCTGATGACCAATGGTCTGTGAATGCTGGTGTTGGTCGCAAACTTAGCGAGCAATGGGCAGGAAACGTTTCTGTAGGTTGGGATTCTGGTGCAGGTAACCCTGTTACTACACTTGGTCCAACTGAAGGTTACTGGAACGTCGGTCTAGGCTTACAATACAGTCCAACTCCTGCAACCTTTATCGCGGGTGGCGTAAAATACTTCTGGTTAGGCGATGCTAAAGCGCAAACTGGTGCTCAAGCAGGTAGCGATAGCTATGTAGCTAAGTTTGAAGACAACAATGCAATCGCATATGGTTTAAAAATTGGTTATAAATTCTAATCAAATGATTTAAATCAAAAGGTCATCTCAGGATGGCCTTTTTTTATACAATTTTAATAAATAAAATCAAAATAATAGATAAATCCCTCTGCTCATTTCTCGCACACAATCCACCTATATAAAACTTGAATGCTCAAGTATTTTTGGTGACCTTACCAGTTCATTTATTGACATTTGTAAAATATTTAAGCCTCTAAAAATTATGATACTTTTCGCGCCATTCTGTTACAAAGTGATTTGAGAGAACATATTAATGAAGCTGAATGCTATTCAAACGGCTCTTCTACTTAGCTTAGTTCCAACAACGACAACATTTGCCGCAGCACTGGATCGCTCAGGCCAATCAATTGCAGCGTTCCTGCAACCAGACAATTATTTTGAAGCGGGTATTACGATTCTTGATCCAAATGTATCAGGTAAAGACATATCACAAAACAATACAGGCAATATGGCGAACCATTACTACTCGCCAAATGCTGCCTTAAAAATTCAGGCAACAGATCATTTTTCAATTGGTTTGATTTATGACCAGCCTTACGGTGCCGATGCAGAATATACAGGGCATAGCAACTTTATCGAAAGCCGCCCTGTTCCTTTTAAAGGTGGTACATCCGTTACAGTTGATACTGAAAACTTAAACCTGTTATTTGGTTACCAACCGAACCAGAACTGGAACCTGTATGCAGGTGCGGTTTACCAAACCTTAGACAGCACCGTGTTATTACGCGGTGAAAGTTATAGTGCTTATAACGGTTATGATTTTAAAACAGGTCGGGACGAAGCAGTTGGCTGGTTAGCAGGTGTGGCATATCAAATCCCTGAAATTGCACTCAAGACTTCTTTAACTTATCGCGCCAAGATCAAGCATGAAATGAATGCTTATGAAAAACATGGTGCTGCAGGTATGACAAAATATCCAGAAATCAATGCAGGCTTTACTCAGATTAATAATTCTGAAGGTCAAACGGAAATCACTACCCCACAATCTGTCAATCTTGATTTTCAAACGGGAATCATGGAAAACACGATTGCATTTGCAAATTTACGTTGGGTGAACTGGAAAGACTTTGCTATCCGTCCATATAAATTTGGTAAAGGTTCAATTCTATCAGATATTGTAAAGAATACAGGTAAAAAAGACGGTTTCGATCTAGTAGCTTATACCGAAGATCAATACTCAATTACTGCGGGTGTAGGTCGTAAAATCAATGATCAATGGGCAGGTAATCTATCTGTGGGTTGGGACTCTGGCGCTGGCAACCCTGTCACCACCTTAGGCCCAACTGAAGGCTACTGGAATATCGGCGTAGGTGTTCAATATAGCCCTACACCTTCTACCTTTATTGCGGGTGGTGTGAAATACTTTTGGCTCGGTGATGCCAAAGCGCAATCAGGTTCTCAATTTAATACACCGGGTTATGTGGCTGAATTTGAGAATAATGATGCAATCGCATATGGCTTAAAAATTGGCTATAAGTTCTAATGCTTGACGCATAATAAAAGGCGCTTTAAGCGCCTTTTATTATTTTGGAATTTTTAAAAATCAGTAATCAGATGGATGAATTATTCAGGAATATCACGTTGTGATACTGAACGAATCGCCTGTTTTAATGCTTCATAGCCATGCAATGGTGGGAACTGTGGAAACTCGGCAATCACATTGGCTGGTGCATCGAATAAGAAACCATGATCGGCTTCACCCAGCATGGTGGTATCGTTATAAGAATCACCTGCTGCAATGACACGGAAGTTTAAGCCATGTAATGCTTTGACTGCTTGGCGCTTTTGATCTGGCTGACGTAATTTATACGCGGTAATCATGCCATTTTCATCTGTCTCAAGTTTATGACAGAAAATCGTTGGCCATCCCAATTGTTTCATGAGTGGATGAGCAAACTCATAGAAAGTATCAGATAGAATGATCAGTTGAAAATGTGTACGCACCCATTCCACAAACTCTTTCGCACCTTCAAAAGGCCCCATATCTGCAATCACGGCCTGAATATCATTTAAGCCCAAACCATGCTGTTTTAAGATATTCAGACGTTGAGTCATCAACACATCATAATCGGGAATATCACGTGTCGTTGCCTCAAGTTCTTTAATCCCTGTTTTTTTTGCAAAGTTAATCCAGATTTCTGGAACTAAAACCCCTTCAAGATCTAGGCATACGATTTCCATGCTTATTCAACTATCCTATATGTTAAAAATTGCGCTAGTTTAACATGGAGATGTGCTCAACAATTGCCCTTTTTTCATGGTCTAACCATAGATTTTTTGAATAAGAATTTCCTTGGCGAACATATCCGACCAGACATAATTGCATTACTATATGAGGCAGTATGTCGTGTAAACGACGAAGACCGATGAGCATAAAAGGCAACGTGTTATGACTTTAAATTTGGATCAAATCAATACAGAATTTGGCAATGATGCTGAAAAACTAATTGAATGGGCATTAAGCTTAAATGAAAAGGCTATTGTGACAACGAATTTCCGTCCATTTGAAGCTGTCATTTTGCATATGTTGACACGCGTCAAACCTGATATTCAGGTGGTCTGGATGGATAATGGTTACAATACCGAAACCACCTATAAATATGTGGATGAAATTACCAAGTTACTGAACTTGAACCTTCTTACCTACTTACCAAAGCGTTCACGTGCACATCGTGAAGCACTGGAAGGTCCTGTTCCTGCACTTGATGATCCAAAACATGAAGCCTTTACTGCTGAAGTAAAATTAGAGCCATTTGAACGTGCAATCCGTGAAACTGCTCCTAAAGTCTGGTTTACCGCTTTACGTGCTACAGATACCGCTGTACGTGCAGAAATGGATCCTGTCAGCATTAATCCAGATGGCCTGATCAAGGTTGCCCCATTATTAAAATGGACTTCAAAAGACCTTTGGGAATATATGCAAAAACATAATTTACCAGACAACGAAGATTACTTTGATCCGACAAAAGGTGAAGAGCATCGCGAATGTGGTTTACACTTAAATCACTGATTTTAGCGTCGCATTAAAATAAAACCACTGATTCATCAGTGGTTTTATTTTTCCTGACTCGTCTGTACAAAGTCATATTTTAACCAGAACAAACAGTATATACTGCGCAGAACGGTTCAATAATACTAATAAGAGCTCAAAGAGTATCTTATAAAAAATGCGATGAGAGGCTAGATCTGCTATGCGCCCACTACACCCCATTGATTTTATTTTTCTCTCGCTAGAGAAAAGACAGCAGCCTATGCATGTAGGTGGCTTGTTTTTATTCGAGCTTCCAGAGAATGCTTCACCTACATTTGTGCATGATCTAGTTAACGAAATTCGTCAATCTAAAAGTATTCCTGTCCCGCCATTTAACAATCAGTTGAATGGTTTGTTTTGGGGTGAAGATAGCGAGTTTGATATTGACCATCATTTCCGTCATATCGCTTTACCTAATCCAGGGCGTATTCGTGAACTTCTGGTGTATATCTCTCAACAACATAGTTCCTTGATTGATCGGGCCAAACCACTCTGGACATGTGACATTATCGAGGGTATTGAAGGCAACCGTTTTGCCATGTATTTCAAAATCCATCATGCGATGGTAGACGGCGTTGCGGGAATGCGCCTGATTGAAAAATCACTTTCTCATGATCCAAATGAAAAGCATGTTGTACCGTTATGGTGTGTAGAAGGCAAAAGAACTAAACGTTTAAAAGCACCTAAGCCACCGACGGTGAGCAAAATTAAAAGCGTGATGGAAGGTATTAAATCCCAGCTTGAAGTGGCTCCAAAGGTCATGCAGGAGCTGTCACAAACTATCTTTAAAGAGATGGGTAGAAATCCAGACTATGTATCGACCTTTCAGGCACCGCCATCTATCCTAAATCAACGCGTGAGTTCTTCACGTCGTTTTGCAGCACAATCGTTTGAACTGGAACGTTTCCGTCGTATTGCCAAATCTTTGGGTGTGACCCTGAATGATGTAATTTTGGCAGTCTGCTCGGGCGCATTACGTGAATATCTGCTCAGTCACAATAGCTTGCCTAAAAAGCCACTGATTGCGATGGTGCCTGCGTCTTTACGTACGGATGATTCTGATGTTAGTAACCGTATTACCATGATTCTGGCAAATCTTGCGACTCATATCGAAGACCCGATTGAGCGTTTGGAAATTATTCGTCGTAGCGTACAAAACTCAAAACAGCGTTTTAGTCGTATGACTGCCAACGAAATCTTGAACTATAGCGCGGTGGTGTATGGTCCTGCTGGTTTAAACATTGCATCTGGCATGTTGCCTAAGCGTCAAGCGTTTAACCTTGTGATTTCAAATGTACCCGGCCCGCGTGAGCCACTGTATTGGAATGGTGCCAAACTAGATGCACTCTATCCTGCATCGATTGTGATGGATGGTCAGGCGCTGAATATCACCATGACAAGTTACTTGGATAAGCTGGAAGTCGGTTTGATTGCATGTCGTAATGCACTACCGAAAATGCAGAATTTACTGACTCATTTAGAAGAAGAAATTCAACGTTTTGAACAAGCGATTCAAGACTTGCCTCAACCGCAGAAAGCGGCCAATTAAATCCCAGAATAAATTAAGGGGCTTTCGTTAGCCCCTTACTTTTTAATTGTGCGGCAACGCTGCAAGAGCTGATGGCAGGCTGAACGAATCATCGCAGTGGTGATCTGAACTTCTTTACCTTGACTGTCTACCATATAGCATGTGTTTACAGGGTTACTGTCTAAAACATGTTTGAAACCGTGGTTCACTAATCTTTCACTCACATTCATAATTATATACCTCATATTATTTGCTAAGGTACCCAAAAGTACCTATGGCTCATTCTATGGTTCTAGTATTTAAAATTCATGATAGAAAGTAAAATTTCAGTTGTAACAAGGCTTAAGCGAAATCTTGTTACAACTTTAGGTTAAAATGATATCGTATTGCTCTTGCGTATACAGATTTTCCACCTGGAATTTAATCACACGATTAATAAAATGTTCTAAATCCGCGACAGCTGGGGCTTCTGCTGTTAATAGCCGATCAATGACCGCTGGGTGGGCAACGACAGTAAAGCCACCCTTGGAATCAAATGCACGGGCATAACGTAAGATTTCTCGAAATATCTCGTAACATACTGTCTCTGCTGTCTTCACATAACCCCGTCCTTGACAGGTTGGGCATGATTCACAAAGCAAATGTTCCAAAGATTCGCGTGTACGTTTACGCGTCATTTCCACTAAACCAAGCTCGGAAACCTGCGTAATTTTAGTCTTGGCATGGTCGCGCTCAAGCATGCGTTCAAACTGACGCATCACTTCCTCTCGATGCTCAGCTTCTTGCATGTCAATAAAATCAATAATGATAATGCCACCCAGATTGCGCAGACGAAGTTGTCTTGCAATCACTTGTGTGGCTTCCATATTGGTTTTAAATACCGTGTCTTCTAAGCTACGCCCGCCGACATAAGAACCTGTGTTTACATCAATGGTGGTCATGGCCTCGGTCTGGTCTATCATCAGATAACCACCAGACTTGAGTGCTACACGGGTTTGCAGTGCTTTTTGAATATCTTCTTCGACGTTATATAAATCAAATAACGGCTTCTCGCCCGGATAATGAATCAAACGGTTTTGAATGGTCGGCACAAACTCATCCACAAACTCACTCAGTTTGCCGTGAATTTCCCGTGAATCGACATAAATTTTCGCTGTTTCATCACTCGCCAAATCACGCACAATGCGTTGCGGCAAAGGTAATTCTTCAAAAATCAGTTCAGCGGTTGCCGCTTCTTTTTGTTTACGCTGGATAAATTCCCATAACTTGCTGAGATAGCACATGTCTTGCGCAATCGCAGCTTCATCTACCCCTTCTGCGGCAGTACGTACAATCACACTGCCCGGCAAATGATGCTCAGCCTGAATGCCTTCAATAATGCCACGTAAGCGGTCACGCTCTTCTTCAGATTCGATACGCTGAGACACACCAATGTGATTACCATAAGGCATCAACACCAGATAACGCGAAGGAATGGAAAGATCGGTACTTAGACGGGCGCCTTTGGTTCCCAGCATGTCTTTCATGACCTGAACCGTTAGCATTTGCCCGGGATGTAATAATTCAAAGACATTTGGCGTAGGTTGCGAACGCGACCACACCATATCGTTAATATGCAAAAAAGCGGTTCGAGACAAACCAATATCAACAAAGGCCGCTTGCATACCCGGAAGTACACGCACAACTTTACCTTTGTAGATATTACCCACTAACCCACGTTTAACAGTACGCTCAACGAATAGTTCATTGACCGTACCATTTTCAATCAATGCCACACGACATTCC
Organism: Acinetobacter sp. NRRL B-65365; assembly: GCF_001605865.1. Classification (NCBI taxonomy): domain Bacteria; kingdom Pseudomonadati; phylum Pseudomonadota; class Gammaproteobacteria; order Moraxellales; family Moraxellaceae; genus Acinetobacter; species Acinetobacter sp. NRRL B-65365. Next base: position 44,157 of record NZ_LRPD01000001.1, read on the forward strand.
ATCGGCGTGACGTTAATCAGCAACTCTTCTGCCATAACAAACTCAAAACTTTATAAAAATTCTTATATCCGAAAGTGTTATCCCCAGTATTCCAATACTTAGGCTTTAACTCTTTCTAATAACTGTGCTGTCTCGTATAGAGGTAACCCCACTACATTACTGTAGCTGCCCCGAATTTGAGGAATATATTGTGCAGCAATTCCCTGTATCGCATAGGCGCCAGCTTTTCCTATCGGCTCGCCAGTGGCCCAGTATTTTTCCATTTCTGCATGACTCAGTTGCTGAAACTCAACTTGAGTGCGTACAGCAGTGCTGAGCATCTGTGCAGAAGTCGCAACACATAGACCAGAATAGACATCATGCCATTGTCCGGAAAGTGCTGACCAGATTTCAAAGGCATGCTGCTTTGATTCTGGTTTTCCAATAATCTTGCCAGCAAAACTTAAGCTGGTATCAGCCGCAATCACGATTGCATCAGGGAATTGATTTAAAACAACTTGAGCTTTGGCTCTAGCCAAACGCTCAACATAGTGCTCAACCGCTTCCCTTTCTTGCACAGCCTCATCAACATCTGGGCTGTAGATTTCAAAATCTAGCCCCAGTTGCGTTAATAGCTCCTGCCGACGAGGCGAGCTTGATGCAAGAATTATATGCGCCATTTATGTAAACAATAATAAACCAAGGGCCATGCTAACACACCTGTCACCACTGGTTGCCAGTGACGGGCAATCGAAAAATGAGTTCCGGCAATGGTCTGGCTAATCCATAGGAAGGTAATATGCGCAACAATGGCAATCACCGCAATCACCCATGAGTTCCCAAACGTCAGAATGCGACGTTCACGAATCAAATAACGTGTCGCAAAGGCAATCAATACAAAACTCAGTGCATTTAAGCCAAAAGGCGCATCGAGTAATAGGTCGACAAAAAGCCCCATACCAAAGGCAAACCAGACTCCACACCAGACAGGCTGATATAAAATCCAGAACAGCATAATCATCAACATCATCGACGGTCGCCATCCAGAAGCCTCATAAGGCATCGGATAGACCATCAACACTGAGCCGATAACAATGGACAGGATGATCATCAACAATGGATCTTTACGTTTCTCATAGTTCAGTTTAGCGATCGGCATAAGGTTGCTCCTGCGCTAAAGATTCAGAGAATAATACGACCACATGATGACCACTTGCCAGTTGGGCAGCTGGAGCCACGTCAATTTCAGCAAATTCACCCGACGTATGTCGACTGACTTTTGATACCGTACCCACTAAGTAACCTGCTGGAAAATGTTCACCGAGTCCAGAACTAAATACCTTATCCCCAACCTGAATATTGGCACTGGTCGGGACATATTCCATTTTGAGTTGCCCCAAATCACCTGTACCCGTGACAATGGCACGCATTCCAGTACGCTCTAAACGCACCGACAATGAATGTTCCTTGTCAGATAGCAACATAATCCGTGAACTATGTGGATAGACATTAATAATCTGCCCCATAATCCCCTTATCATCCAGTACAGTTTGACCTGTTCTTAAATGATCCACGGAACCACGGTTAATGATAATAATATGTCGCAATGGGTCAGCATCTGTTCCGATCACTTCAGCAATCTGCATACGGCCATCAATAATTAATGGCGTATCCAACAGCCCTCTTAGACGGTTATTTTCCGCAGAGAGTTCTGAAAGTTTTTGTAGACGGACTTGTGCCTGAAGAAGTTCAGCCTGCATGGCCGTATTTTCACGACGCAATTGGGCTTCAGATTTGGTTTGTTGGTTAAGCCATTCTCGCGACAGTACAGGATAGCTTGCCAGCGCATAAATTGGATTATACGCGGCATACAAGACATCCCTTGCTGGTTGAATTACATAGGGCATGCGCCAATCAAAGAAAAGCACCACCAAACATGTAATGACCGCAATGACAAATGAGCGAAAAGATGGCGGTTGTCTTGAAAAAAGATTCGGTTGCACCGCCTAGTCCTTATGATTTAACCAACGAAAAGCATGTCATGGTTTGGATTGTCAAAGAACTCTAAGACTTTACCGCCACCACGAGTGACGCAAGTTAAAGGATCATCCGCAACAATCACAGGCAAACCTGTTTCTTGAGCAAGCAATTTATCGAGGTTACGTAGTAATGCACCACCACCTGTCAAGACAATACCACGCTCTGCAATATCAGAAGATAATTCAGGTGGGGTTTGTTCAAGTGCAGATTTAACCGCACTCACGATGCTTTGTAATGGATCAGCAATGGCTTGAGTGATTTCATCCGAAGTCACGGTAATCGCGCGAGGTACACCCTCTGCCAGATTACGTCCGCGAACTTCGATTTCGAGGGTTTTGCCATCAGCAACAGCCATACCCACTTCTTTCTTGATCACTTCAGCTGTGGTTTCCCCGATCACACAACCGTGCGCTTTACGAACGTAGTTGATAATCTGCTCATCAAATACATCACCACCGATACGTAATGAATCTGCGTATACACAACCTTGTAATGAAATGATTGCGATTTCAGTCGTACCACCGCCCACATCTACAACCATCGAGCCACAAGCTTGCTCAACTGGCATACCTGCGCCAATTGCAGCCGCCATCGGCTCTTCGATCAAACGGACATCACGTGCGCCTGCATTGAATACAGCCTCACGAATTGCACGACGCTCAACCAAGGTTGATTTACATGGTACACACACCACAACACGTGGCGCTGGTGGGAATAAACGCTTCTCATGCACTTTGCCAATAAACTGATTCAACATGGTCTCAGTTACTTCAAAGTCAGCAATGACACCGTCTTTCATTGGACGAATCGCTGAAATATTCGCTGGTGTACGGCCTAACATTTGTTTAGCATCAAGACCTACAGCGGCAACAATTTTTTGCGAACCACTGTGACGAATTGCCACAACAGTTGGTTCATTTAATATAATGCCACGGCCTGGTGCATAAATAAGTGTATTTGCAGTACCTAAATCAATGGCTAAATCCGGCGAAAACAAGCCAATTAGTCGTTTTAGAATCACGGGGGCGTTCTCAATTAAACTTTGTGTGAATACAAGGTGGCAACTTTAACTAAATGTGATGATTTGAACAAGTCAATCGCTTATTATAACGCACGATATTTTGAAATTTTTTAATACTGAATTAGGTAAAGTTATGTCTACATCATCAGATGCTCAGCAGACAACAGACTTAAATGCGCAAACGGTATCGCAAATTGCACACCTTGCCCGTTTATCTCTCAATGACACGCAATCTGCTGAATATGCTCAAAGTTTAAATAAAATCCTTGGCATGATGGAAAGCTTGAAAGGCATTAATACCGATGATGTTGAGCCTTTAAAGAGCCCATTTGACAACCCGCAACCTTTACGCGCTGACGTTGTGACTGAAAGCAACCATCGTGATGAATATCAAGCGGTCGCACCTGCTACAGAAGCAGGTTTATACCTCGTACCTCGCGTAATTGAATAAGTTTTATTCGATTAGTCAATATTTTATATTTAGAATGTAAAGAAATTTTTCATATGACAGATTTACATCGCTTATCAATCCGTGAACTCTCTGAAGGCTTAAAAACAGCCCAATTTTCATCACGCGAATTGACTGAACATTATTTAAAGCGTATTGCCCACATTGACCCAAAAGTAAAAAGTTATGTGACGGTAACCGCAGAACAGGCACTTGCTGAAGCAGATGCCGCAGATGCTGCACTTAAGTCAGGCAATGCACACGCGTTGGCAGGTATTCCACTTGCACATAAAGATATTTTTTGTACCCAAGGCATTAAAACCACTGCCGGTTCAAAAATGCTGGATAATTTCATTTCACCTTACGATGCAACGGTTGTTGCAAAAGCCAAAGCTGCGGGTCTCGTGACTTTAGGTAAGGTGAACATGGATGAATTCGCCATGGGTTCAACCTCTGAAAATTCTTATGTCGGCGCAACCTCGAATCCGTGGGCACTGGATCACGTTCCGGGAGGTTCATCAGGTGGTTCTGCAGCAGCAGTTGCGGCTGATCTCGCACCGATTGCGACAGGTACAGATACAGGCGGCTCAATTCGTCAACCTGCTTCATTCTGCGGCTTAACCGGCTTAAAACCAACTTATGGTCGTGTGTCTCGCTTCGGTATGATTGCGTATGCATCCTCTCTCGATCAAGGCGGCCCAATGGCGCGCTCGGCGGAAGACTGCGCGTACTTGATGAATGTGATTGCGGGTCATGATGCCAAAGACTCTACTTCGATCAATAAAGAAGTGGATGATTATGTTGCTAACCTAAATGGCACAACAGTGAAAGGTTTACGCATTGGTATTCCAAAACAGTACTTCAATGTTGCTGGTTTAGATGCAGATGTGAAAGCACGCGTTGAAGAGTCATTGAAAAAGCTTGAAGAGATGGGCGCAACGTTGGTTGAGATTGATCTCAACATGACAGAAGCCTATGTACCAACTTACTACTTGATCGCACCTGCGGAAGCATCTTCAAACCTGTCACGTTTTGACGGTGTTCGTTATGGCTACCGTTGTGAAAATCCTGTGGACTTGATGGACTTGTACAAACGTTCGCGTTCAGAAGGTTTTGGTGCCGAAGTACAACGTCGTATCCTGATCGGGACTTATGCCCTTTCTGCGGGTTACTACGATGCATATTATGTCAAAGCACAAAAAGTACGTCGTTTGATCCAGCAAGATTTCCTCAAAGCATTTGAAAATGTTGACGTGATTGCTGCGCCATCAGCACCAACCACTGCCTACAAAATCGGCGCCAACCTCAGCCCGACTGAAATGTATTTAGGTGATATCTATACCCTTGCGGTGAACTTGGCAGGTCTACCAGCCATCAACGCACCTGTTGGTTTTGATAAAGACAGCCTGCCTGTGGGCTTACAGTTGATTGGTAACTACTGGTCAGAATCACAATTGCTTTCAATTGTGCATCAATATCAACAAAACACTGACTGGCATACCAAACGTGCGGCAATTGCTGAGGAGAATGCATAATGACTGAAGCTCAAAAGTTAAAGTTAATTGACGGTTGGGAAGTCGTTATCGGGATTGAGATCCACACGCAGTTGGCGACCAAGTCTAAAATCTTCTCAGGTTCATCGACTGAATTTGGTCAAGACCCGAATACACAAGCCAGCCTTGTTGATTTAGCCATGCCGGGCGTATTACCAGTATTAAATGCGGAAGTGGTTGATCTTGCGATTCGCTTTGGTTTGGGAATTGATGCCTATATCGACCAAGCCTCTGTATTTGCACGTAAGAACTACTTCTACCCAGATTCGCCAAAAGGCTACCAGATCAGCCAGATGGACAATCCGATTGTGGGCTTGGGTCATATCGACATCCAGCTTGAAGATGGCACTGTGAAGCGTATTGGCGTGACTCGTGCCCATCTTGAAGAAGATGCAGGTAAATCAATCCATGACCAGTTCGAAGGTATGTCGGGTATCGACTTAAACCGTGCAGGCACACCATTGCTTGAAATCGTATCTGAGCCAGATATGCGTTCGGTTGAAGAAGCGGTTGCCTATATCAAGTCGATTCACACGCTTGTGCGTTGGTTAGGTATTTCTGACGGTAACATGGCAGAAGGTTCATTCCGTGCTGACTGTAACGTGTCGTTGCGTCGTCCGGGCCAACCTTTTGGTACGCGTTGCGAGTTAAAAAACCTCAACTCATTCCGTTTCATTGAGCAAGCGATCAATGTTGAAATTGAACGCCAAATGGAAATTTTGGAATACGGCGGTGAGATCGATCAGGAAACCCGTTTATTCGATCCAAACAAGATGGAAACCCGTTCAATGCGTTCGAAAGAAGAAGCGAACGACTATCGCTACTTCCCAGATCCAGACTTGTTACCAGTAATCATTGCCGATGAGCAAATCGAAGCAGCACGCGCTGCCCTTCCAGAATTGCCTAAAGCGCGCCGTGCACGCTTTATTGCTGACTTCGCTGTAACTGAGTACGATGCGCATGTATTGACGCTGTCACGCGAAATGGCGGACTTCTACGAGGCTGTTGTGGCTGCTGCTGGCGGTGCGAAGCAAGGTAAAGTCTCTGCAAACTGGGTAATGGGTGAATTCTCAGGCGCTCTAAACAAAGCAGGCCTAGAATTGGCGGACTCTCCTGTTTCAGCTGAGCAGTTAGGTGGCATGATCGCACGTATTGTCGATAATACCATCAGCGGTAAAATCGCGAAGCAAGTGTTTGGCTTTATGTGGGAAGCAGAAGGTAAATCTGCGGATGACATCATTGCTGAAAAAGGCTTGAAGCAAGAAACTGATACTGGTGCGATTGAAGCGATCATCAAAGAAGTGCTTGCAGCCAACGAAAAAATGGTTGAGGAATACAAGTCTGGTAAAGAGAAAGCCTTTAATGGTCTTGTCGGCCAAGTGATGAAAGCATCTAAGGGTAAAGCTAACCCTGCTCAAGTGAATGAATTAATGAAGAAATTGATTGGTTAATACCATCTGATTTCAAAGTAAAACCCGCTTTAGAGCGGGTTTTTTATATCTTTAACTTATTGCGATCATCATCAATATAGGACATCGTAATATCAATTAAGCAATCAATTAACTCTTCAAAGCTAAAGCCTGTATTTTGAGATGAAAAGAAGTTCATCGTGAGCGCAACACTTGAGTTAATTAAAATATAAACCATCAATTTCAGATTTTTTATTCTTAAAACCTCTGGATGTTTTACCGCATATTCAATCGCTAACGTATTGATGGCTTTCACAGCTTTCACATGACTTGCCTCTGTACTATATTTCCCTGAAACACTTACCCAATAAAAATATTTATTATCATCCTTTGCCAAAAAATCACCAATTTTCAAAAAAATTGATCTGATCGCTGCGGGAATTTCCATATCCTGAATCTCTGGAATCACGGCATAAATGACATTTGCCAGCTCAGCAATAAAATATTGCTGCATTTCTATAAACAGTGCCTCTTTATTCTTGAAATACTCATAAAAACTTCCTGAACCAACTCCTGCAATCTCACATACTTTCAGTACAGTTGTATGATCCAATCCATTATTTTTTACTGATATAAATCCTGCATCGACTATAGAATTATAGGTGTTTTTTGATCTACTTTGCTTTGGTTTTCTTATATTTACCACTCTAAAAATCTCCTTATAAAATCCGTCTTTTTTCCGTATAAATTCATTGATAGATTGTATAGAGAAATTCAAAACTGTTCAAATTATCACCCACTGCTAAGGAAAGAAGAAAATGAATATAGCGGCACCTTCTCTACACAAAATCGTTCGTCGTAATGTGGTTATTCCTTTTGATAAAAGCAAAAAGTTTTCTTTTTACTATGAAGATAATCTCGTTGTTACCTCATTATTTGTGGTTCTTTCCGCCATGTTTCCACCCGGAGAAATGTTTTTTATCGAGAGTATTCGAAATGTCCGTGATCAAATTAAAGATGAAAAGTTACTAGAAGATATCCGAAATTTTATTGCGCAAGAAGCATTTCATAGTCGGGAACATCAATCTCTAAATGAGCATCTTATCCATTCGGATTATCCAGAAGTTGTAGAGATAGAAGCCAAGACCAAAGCAAAATTAGATGAATTTCGGAAACTTCCTAAAGTTGAACAATTAGCCGCAACCGTGGTGATGGAACACTATACGGCAACACTTGCACGGTTATTATTAACTGATCCATTAATTAAACAGAGAACGACGCAAGACAGTAGAAACCTATGGGAATGGCATGCGCTGGAAGAGTTAGAACATAAATCTGTGGCATTTGATGTGTTGAATGCCATAGGTGGCAATACGGCTAAAAATAGAAGGATTGCACTCAATAGGGTTACCAGACTCCTCTCTCCTGTACTTTTTCATTACTGGATCAAATTATTAAGACGGAGTGATATTCAGTTTTCGCTTCGGGAGCTCAAAGATGGTGTATATCTTGGCTTTGGAGGAATTAATCGTGTAGGGATTATCACTAAAGCAATGGTTGAGATGCTGGATGTACGAGATAAAGATTTCAATCCCCTACACATGCAAACTGAGCAGCTCGAAGCAGAATATCGAGAAAAATTGTTTGGTGACAATGGTATTTTAAAAAGTGCATTTAAAAGCTGATTGATTTTAGAGTTAGAAAATCCTTTAACAGTCTTGTTAGACAAGTAATGAAAACATCTATGAGAAAGCCCTCTTTTTAGAGCGGGTTTTCTTATTTTATAAGGTAAAATACCTGCACAATAATTTTTCAAATCAAAACTAACATGATCGTTAAATTTATGAAAAAGAGATTATTTCTTAGCACTTGTTTACTTGTAATCAGTAATTCTAATTTTGCACAAACACCTCAAGCGCCTAAAGCCGATGCTGAGGCCATTTTTAAAGCAGCAGGTTTTACAAAAAGTAAAAAAGGCTGGAAAAGTGATTGTTCAGTCGGTGAAATTACAACTTATGCCGATTTAAATGGTGATGGGCTGAAAGATGCAATCGTTTCAGATTACGGCACCATGTGCTATGGCAATACCGGGGTTGGTTACTATGTTGTAGCGCAACAGAAAAATGGTCAATGGAAAACCATTTTAAAAGAAGCAGGTATGCCTGAGTTTTTAAAAACCAAAGGAACAGATGGCTGGCCTGATATTGAGAATGGTGGGCCTGGTTTCTGTTTTGAAGTTTTACGCTGGAATGGTCAAGCCTACAAGGTTAATCGCTACGAATATCAAGGTAAGGCTTGTGAGTTATAACTGAAGAAATATCAAATTAATGAAGAAATTGATTGGTTAAATTGAACTAACTTCAAAAAAACCCGCTTTAAAGCGGGTTTTTTATTGTAAATTAACAAAAATACTAGAAGAGTCAAATTTTTTAATTGTAATAAAATCCCCTCGATTTGTTCGCTTCATATCTTCGGTATACTTTAATACGGACATATCATCAAAACAATAAAATTCATAAAAACAGCTATTAAAACTAAAGAAAAACCCTTTATCTGTAAAAACTATATCTTTCAAACCAACAAATCCATTACTATTTTCTATAGCAGCATTTAAACTACTACAATCAATCTTATAATCAAAAAATCTTAACCCATCAGGATATCTATTAACAACAAAATAGGTGTATGATAATTTTGTATTTAAAGAAAAATCATTTTTTTTATCAAAAAAACAAATTGCTTTCTTAAAATTAAAAATTTTAGCTTCAATAAGCTCCCAAGAACTAAAAAATAATTCATCAGATTGAAGGAAATCTAAATAACAGCTATGGCTTAATAAACCCTCAAAATATATTGACTTTCCAAATACTTGAAAATCTCCATGGAGAGTTCCCCCATCCAACTTATAAAATTTTGAAGCTACTATCAAATCAATACACAATGCATCATCATGTGCTAAATTCTTGAAGGGCATATGCTCTAAAAAATTATAATAGGATAAATACCATCTATATTCATCAAATTCAGTATAAGCATTTAAAAAAAGTAATTGTTGTAATTTCAACGGAATTAAGGACCTTAGAATATTTGTGTATTGTTTCTCTAAGGCATAATCACCCCACTCTTGAATTTTTTCAGTTTTATTCGTTGATCTATTAATTTTTGTATTTATTAGCTTAAACAATTGAAACAAACAAATAAAATATTGATTCAACTCTTGATTCTGCAAAAGCTGATATCTTTTATCCTCTAATTCCAAATCACAATTTATTACAAAAATAGAATTATAAATTTTATCAACTTTACTCTCATCATTTTCATTCAAAGAGAATAATTCATCTTGCTGATGTTTAAACTGATTTAACAAACTAAAAAATAGACTATCAAATTGCTGAAGATTTTGTGTTTTCTGAATCAATTCTTGTGAAGTTGCAGAGTCTTGTTGTGCTTTACGACTTAATGCAAGCTCTTCAGAATTAAAATCTAAAGATTTTTTATTTTGATAAACTGTATACAAAATCAGACAAACACTCAAAAAAGTTAAAATAGGATTTAAAGTACCCCCAATAAAATCACCAAAAGCCCCCCAATTAGAAATATATTCATTACTAATATAGGGAAGTGTCATTGATTTTTCATTAATAAATTCATTTTTTGAATTTTGTGCCAACAAAACATTTTCATAAAATCTTAAATAAACATCATTAATCAGCCTATAAAAACCATATAAAAATCCGACAACCAATAAAATATAGCTAACGTGACTTTTAAATTTTATATTACTAAAATTCATTTCATTTTTTGATACACTAGAGACCCTAAAATTATACATTTAAATAAAAAATTATCTACCACAAGAGCTCATTTTCTGTCGACTTTGTCAAGAAAATATAAAAAATATATCACTGATAAATATTAATATCTAGTTCACCTTAACCATAAATCCAAATATCAAACATTGAAAAGTCATTACCAACTTATCTAAACAATATTAGTAATAACTTTACGATGTCTTATCTAAACGATGTCTTATCTAATTACGTTTAAAAAGTACTAAAACTCATCACTGACCTCTTAACACACCCAACTTATTCCAGATATCAGGCGTTAAAAAGGTCGTCACTAATTTATTTAAATCAATATAACGCAAGGTGCTTTGCAACTGCTGTCTGACCGCAGGATCTTTAACAATATCCTGCCCTGCACTCTGACCTAACTGCTGAAAAGCCTCGCCAACTGCTTGAATCCCTTCAGCTTGAATCACCGCTTTGGTCTGCGTCGAACACTGCTCCACAATCACACGCTGTAACACCTGTGCCAGCTTCTGATCCAACTGGGTTTTCTGCTCAGGTGTGACATTACTAAACGCCTTTAAATCAGGATGTGCAGCCAAGGCACTATACGTCCATTGCAAAACTGTGGTTTTATCCGCTGCGGTGGTCGCTTTCACCAAACAGTCACTCAGTTGATCAACTGTTGGCCCTGCCATTGCTACTTGGGTTGTACCCAACACAGCCGCAGCCATGAACACAGAACGACTCAAATGAGAAAATTTACGGCGGGCAGAAGTATAAACACGAGACATAAGCACAGTTCCAAATTGCAATCTTTCCCTTTGTACCATGTACAAGGCAAATCATCTGTTATGACGCTGTAAATTACGTAAGCCCAAGCCTTTAAAGCTTTGGCAAAGTGTAAAATGATCCTCTAAAACAATCCTATATTCCTGAATGCGCATTTATTCCATACCTGCATAATCCCATGATGCGGGAATATTCGGCTGCTTCGGCACTTTATTTATATCAATATTCAGGTTGCGACTGCCTTTAAACGATTTCTCACCCGAATCTGATGCAGGTGATACATCTAGGCTGTAACGATAACGAAATTGCCAGACCATCGGCTTGATCGGACGGATATCCAGACTCAACCCATCTTCATCATGACAGTTGCCTTTGGAATTTTCATAATCCTGTTCCGAGAAACAGGCCCGAATCATACGATTAAAACTAAAAGGATAATTTTCAATAAAGCGATGGGTTTTGCCTGAATCCTTTAATTCATAAAAGCTGGCACGCTCAATCCCCGCCCCACCACCTGAATACATTTCAGAAAAAGTATCAATCACCGCAATGGCATAACGGTTCTGATCCATCGGAAATAGTTTAGGAAAAATATACTGTCCTGATCTTGCCATCTCCTCCGCAGGTGCTAATGGAATATGCCATTGCTTCAATAATTTAAAGCCAGAACCTGAGTGATTAAACTGGACAATATTTCCTTCAGATAATAACCATACATCTTGAGGAGGTATTTTTAAGCTCAGCCATTTTGCTTGCTGCGTACAAAGATCTTTGACTTGCTCACAAAGTTGTTTTTGTTCTGACTGGCTCAGTTGTGCTTTCTTAAACTCCAGAATCTGTAATGGCGCAGCAAAAGTAGAGACACTCATGTAACTCAACACCGCAGTGAAAATGACTCGACTCAATCTATTGTTATTTTTAAACATGGTATTTCCTTAGGCTATTTTTATCGATTTATCCAATGATTTTACAATTGCTTGAGTTTGATTTGGTGATAAATCTTCACCATCCGAAATATGTTAATTTAAAGCGAAACTTAAAACACGCCATTAAAAATGAAAATATTCCTTGCCACTTCTGCTTTCGCATTCTCAATCTTCGCTTCGGTGACGCATGCTGAGATTCACGATTTCAAACCAAATTTTCCTCAATTCTCAAATACAGCACAACAACGTCAAACCGAAAACCAAATCTACGCACTGGGTGAAGTCTCCTTTGCCAATGACGTTCGTGTACCCTTCTATGGTATTACTGCGCCAAATCCTGTCGATGATGGTCTATTAAAAGATTTTAAAACCTGTACGGCAAAAAGTTGTCATTTCAATTTTAAATTAGCCGCTGATCAGGCCAAACAACTTAAACTGGTTGCGCTGCCTGAAATTGGTCTTGTACTTATACCTAGAGGCTGGCGCGATGTAGAAGCGCATGCAGGGGCAAATGGCACAGGCTCAGCATTACTCATGAGTCCAAATCAGAAACAGGCCATTGAACTCTACGATTCATCTGTTTGTGTTGGCTGTGGTATGCCCTATGCCAGCCTTTATTTTCCAAACTTGCTAAAACAAAGTATTGAAAATGAATATGGTGGATATAAAGATCCAAAGAAATTAGTCAACGTTGTACACCCTTCCAAACAAGTGGCCTTCTTTAGTTATCAGATTCCAAAGCTGAATAACAAAACCCATGGTGTGGCTAAATATATCGATGATGGCGACTTTAACTTCAGGATCATTAAAGTAACGCTAGATAAATCCCAACAGCCTTTGGTCGGAACGATTTTAAATTTTTATCATTTTATCCATTAGCCTGTGAGAATGTTTAAGTAGACTGGCTGGCTCTGAGCAGATTCAGGAAATGCTCGACCCGAACATTATTTTCTTTATTTCGAAAAATCGCATAAATGGGTGCAATACAGGGTTTTTTCGCCTCCAGACTGCGATAGACAATCTGCTTGTTCCAAAAATCCTGAATTGAAGCGGGTACAATGGAAATGCCGATCCCCGCAGCAATCAAATTAAGACTTGAAGTTAAGCGTGGTGCTTCCTGCACAATATTGGGATTAAAACCAGCCTGATAGCAGTTCGCCAGAATATTATCAAACAGGTCCTGCCCAGCAATACGGCGATACAATACAAACTCATAAGGCTCAAGGTCTAGCAGTCGAATAGCCCCCTCTTCGACAGCTAGAGGATGATTACTGGGTAATGCCACAATTAATGGTTCATCCAGCACATGCAGACTTTGCAGTCCAATACGAATCGGCGCGGGCTTGCGTAAAAACACAATATCCAGCTCTTGATTAATCACTGCATCGGTTAAGGAGCTGCTACTTTTTTCTTCCAGATGAATAGCGACAGCAGGAAACTTCTCTCTGAACTGACGCAATAAGGCAGGCAGAAATGGATGTAAACCTGCGGAGTTGGTAAAACCGATATTGATCTGTCCTTCCAAGCCTTGGGCAATATTTTTTACCCGTTTCGGAATGGATTGGGCATGCGCCAGAATCGTGATGGCTTCCTGATATAAAGCCTTCCCCGCTTCGGTGACTTCAACCCCACGCGGCAAACGTTTGAGCAATATTGTATCCAACTCCTCTTCCAGACTTTTGATCAGTCGGGTCAAAGGTGGCTGTTGCATGTGTAGTCGAACGGCAGCTTTGGAAATATTACTTTCCTCAACCACAGCAACGAATGCGTTCAGTTTATGGATATCAATCATACATACCTTAAAAGTATATCTAACAGCAAAAATAGCATTTGTGAATATACCATAAATCTTTCATGCTATAGCTCACGAAGTTGAACAGAAAGGTTATCCAATGAAAGCCCAAGCCCTATCAATACAGAATGAGCCCATCACAACTGCTCCTGATTGTAAGGCATTATTCACGGGATTTATGAAGTTGGGATTGATGGGGTTTGGTGGGGTTTTACCCTTGGCTCATCGCATCATCGTTGAAGAACACAAATGGATAGATGAAGGCAAATTTACCGACTTGTTAGGCGTCTGCCAATTATTGCCCGGCGGCAACATCATCAATATGGCTGTTGCGATTGGCATGGAATTCGAAGGTGTTAAAGGCGCAATCAGCTCAGTGCTTGGCTTGATCTCCGCACCAACCGCAATCGTGCTGATCATTTATCAGGTGTATGAATATTTTCAGTATCTCCCAGCAGTCAAACATATGATTCAAGGTCTAGCGGCAGCGGCGGCAGGCTTACTGTTTGCAACAGGATTGAAGATGCTCAGACCGATCTTAAAAAGTTACCTGACCATCTTTACCATTGGATTGACCTTCGTCTTTATGATCTGGATCAAGCTGCCTCTGGCACTGACTTTGGCCATTCTACTCGCAATTAACATGCTGGTTTTAGGAGTGAAAAAATCATGATCTTACTCACCCTTGCCATCGTTTTTACTCAACTTTCATTGCTGGCTTTTGGTGGTGGTAACGCCATTCTGCCTGAGATGCAGCATCAGGTTGTTACCGTCCATCAATGGCTCACGGCCGAGCAATTTAGCTCACTGTTTGCGATGGCTCAAGCGGCCCCCGGCCCGAATATGATGATCGTGCCTTTGGTTGGTTGGCATGTCGCAGGCCCAGCAGGACTACTGGTTACGTCACTAGCGAAGTTTGGCCCCTCATCCATCATTACCATTTACGCACTTAAATTCTGGGAACGTTTTAAAGCCAATCCACTACGTGCTCGTTTTGAAAAAGCCTTGAAACCGATTACTGTGGGTTTGGTGCTGGTCAGTGCGTGGTTGATTGCCGATGCATCTGCACAAAACCTGCTTCTCGTAATGATCGTAATCGTGACCGCAATCCTCGGCATGTTTAAAAAGATTCATCCGCTCTGGGTGATGGCTGCGGGTGCAGGACTGGGAATTGCCTTCCTTTAAGCTTTAAACATCAATAAAAAAACCTGCTTGATGCAGGTTTTTTTATTGAGTCTCGAATTACCAGATGCTGACCCGTTTTTCAGGCGCCAAATACATTTTGTCCCCTTCCTTAATCTTAAACGCATCATAGAACGGTGCTTGATTGACCAAAGCGCCATTGGCCCGAACTTTATCTGGCGAATGTGGATCTGTTTTTAAATATACAATCGCTTGAGCTTCTCGGGTCTTGGCACGCCAGACCTGTGCCCAGCCCATGTAGAAACGCTGCTCACCAGTTCGGCCTTCAATAACAGGTGCGGGCTTGCCTGCCAATGAAATTTGATAGGCTTTATAGGCAATCGATAGTCCAGAATTATCTGCAATATTTTCACCTAAAGTCAGTTCACCATTGACGTGATACCCTGCAATCGGTTCATAGGCATTGTACTGTGCCACCAAAGCCTGTGTTTTGGCTTTAAAGCGCTTGTGATCTTGGGCAGTCCACCAATTACGCATATTGCCCAATTCATCAAACTGACTACCCTGATCATCAAAACCATGACTAATCTCATGTCCAATGACACTACCGATGCCCCCATAATTAACCGCATCATCGGCATCGATATTAAAAAATGGCGGTTGTAAAATGGCGGCTGGGAATACGATTTCATTAGATGATGGATTGTAATAGGCATTCACCGTCTGCGGTGTCATAAACCATTCATCACGATCCACTGGCTTACCTAGTTTATCTAAATCATCTTGATGCTCAAACTCGCTGGCACGAATCACGTTGCCAATCAAATCACCCTCTTTAATATCTAGTGCTGAGTAATCACGCCATTTCTTCGGATAACCGACTTTAATCGACAAACTGGATAATTTCTTTTTGGCCTGTACTTTAGTTTCAGGACTCATCCAGTCCAATTGGCTAATACTTTGATCATAAGCCTGTATCAGGTTCTGAACCAATGTATCCATGCGTTGTTTTTTATCCGCAGAAAAATGCTTTTCCACATAGATTTTGCCTAGACCATCGCCCAATACCCCATTCACAGTTTGTACACCACGTTTCCAGCGCACTTCCTGTTCGGCAACATCACGTAAGGTCTTACCGTAGAAGGCAAAGCTTTCATCGACAAAGGCTTTACTCAGGTAAGGCGCAAAACTACTAATGAGATTCCATTTAAAATAAGCCTTCCAAACGTTTAAAGGAATTCGATCAATCACTGGATCAAGGGATTGAAAATAACTTAACTGGTTCACCTGAATGGTCTGGATTTTATCCTTCACCCCAACCGAGCTGAGATAGGTGTTCCAGTCAAATGTCGACGTCAATTTTTTTAGATCTTTGGTTTTATAAATATTATAACGCTTCGATAAATCACGATTCTGAACATTGCTCCACTGAATCTTCGCCAATTCCGTTTCAAGCGTTAAAATTTCTTTTGCATGTTGAGCCGCTTGCAAATCACCTGACAGTTGCAGCATATGTTCAATATGCTTGAGATATTTTGCACGCGTTTCTACAAATTTCTGATCGTCTTTTAAATAGTAGTCACGATCAGGCAACCCCAGTCGACGTTGCACCAATCCCGCAATCATCACATCAGAGCGCTTCATATCCTGTCCAATACTGATATCAAACGGCGTTCTGACGCCAATTCGAGAAAAATGCCCCATTAATTGGGCAAAACCTTGTTTACTTTGAAGTGCATCGACCCGTGCTAACTCTGGCTGCAAAGATTGAATGCCCTTCGCTTCAATCGCTTTTTCATCCATAAAACTGGCATACAGACTGGCAATCTTTTGCTCTACGCTGCCTGCTGCCCATTTTTGTGCAGTCAAGTCTTCAACGATGCGATGTAATTGATTGGTTGATAATTCATGTAACTCATTAAATGCGCCCCAACGAGCCTTGTCCGCTGGAATTTCAGTTTGTTTCAGCCATGTTCCATTCACATAATCATAAAAGTCATTATTTGCACTGCCATTCTGATCAATATACTGTTGATCAATACCTGAGATTTTTTGAGTTTGGGCGGATTGAATGACTTGAGCTGCCCAGACATTTATTGTTGTCGCAGTCAGCGCAACGGCCAAGGCACTTTTAAGCAATAAAGGTTTCATGATTTATCCTGTTTATTTAAGTTCTAAGCGATACAAGAGAAAAATGAGAGATCATTAATTTTATCAACAGACTATAGTGAAACACTTTTGCTGAATAAAGTCATTTTCCCTGCAATATATATTCACTTTTCACATAAAAACTAATACACAAAAAAATCATCACCAATAAAAAAGCCTTAGTGTTGAACTAAGGCCTTGCTATACAAATGACTGAACTAATCCAAGATTTTTTCAAAAGCTTTAAGACGTTTATGAATAGAGAGTAGCTCGATAATGGTTTTCCAAGAAGTAATCAGATATTGGAAAGAATCCCGTACATTACTAAAAACATTCACAATTTGCTGGAACAAACCAAGTGTTAACAAGCCCGCTGAAATGGATGGAAATAACACTACCAGCTTATATAAAATATCGAGTTGCCCATACCAATTTGCCGTCATATTGAAATAAGAATAATGAAAATAGAGACGGAAATAGTTTTTTCTTACTTGGGCAAATAACGCTTTTAATTTTGCTGGCTGAGCGTATTCAACGTGATCTTCACCATAGACCAATTCTTTACGGTAAGCTGCCTCAACTTTCTGGTTGTTGAACTGGAGACCTGGCAATTTTATCCCCACAACCATTAAAAGTATCGTTCCAAAAACTGCCCAGACTACAGCAGCCCAGACCAATGAATATTTAACTTCACCAATCAAAGGTAATGCTGGCACATGATTGGATAAGACAAAAAGTAAAGGTAAAAATGCAATTAAAGTCATAATCGCTTTAATAAACTCTACTCCTAAATCTTCAACAATCGTGGCAAAGCGCATGGTGTCTTCCTGTACACGTTGCGATGCACCTTCAATATGTCTGAGTTTTTCCCAGTTCTCAACATAGTATTCATTCATTGCTGTACGCCAGCGGAATACATAATGGCTGGTAAAAAATACATTTAGTGTTCCCAAAGTGACATAGACCATGGCAATCCATAAAAAGACTGTTAGCTCTTTATAGAGTCCCATGACATCCCCACCTTTTGCAGAGAGCATACTCTGCACTAAATCCCAGAAGGGTACGTACCATGCATTAATCGCGACGTTTGCTTGTACTGCAAACCAGATATTAAACAGGATAAAGGCGGAACCCCAGATCGACCATTTTTGCCATTTATTATCTGACATCAAACGCCAGAACCCAGCGAATAGCGCTGTAGCAGTAAAGAACCAGCAATAAAACCAGATAAATGAAGGTGTCCAAAACCGGCTGACATCAATCGGTAGTTCAGCATCGGCATAGCCTTTAGGAAAACCAAGATACTCTCCCCAACTATGCCCACCGGTATACCAGAGCAACATATTGAGAGATAACCACACAATCACTGAAATAAAAAACAATCGTGGATTAGGAAAAAAAGACTTAAACATCGTGTTTAACAATCCTTGTTGTGCTGCAATTAACTTTAATGCGTCATCCTATGACTCAAAACTTAAAACTATCTGATAGAAAAGTTTTATGATTTGTAGTTATTTACTATTTTTCTGCACTTTTTAATAGCATTTTGTAGAATATTTATAACTTATTCTTATAGAAAATTCATTTTAGTAAATGGACTCAACGACTTAAGCCCATGTATAAATATGAAGAATATCAAGTTATCTTGATAAAGAACGGTTTTGCTGTACCGCCATATTTTGCTGATCGGTCTTTGAAAAAACTGTTTTACTTTGAATGGCCCATTGAATATCCGCCAGTTTTTCATTGGCTGCATCAATCCCTGCCTGCATGGTCGACTCTCGACCTTTCACATCAAAAATATGCGCTTTCTCACGTAGATCAGGTTGAATCACAATATCTGCTTCTTTAAGCTCTTCTTCAGCCAGACGACCTTGCATAATGTTAATATTCTGGTTAAACAAGCCCCATACATTGGTGGTTTCGGTATGGATCGGCTGAGCCAGAATGTCTACTGCAATCACCACATCTGCGCCCAATTCGCGTGCCACCTGCACAGGTACAGGACTGACCAGACCACCATCAACATATTCCACATCATGAATCATGGTCGGCACAAACATACTTGGAATCGAAGCAGAAGCACGAACAGCCTGCCCTGTATTGCCATAGTTAAATACGGTTTTTGTGCCATCCTTTAACTCTGTCGCGACCACATAGAGCGGGATTTTCAGCTTTTCTAAGGGTGTATTGTGAACTTGCTGATTGATATAGTCTTCAACCTTTTTGCCATCAAAAAAGCCTTTCAGACTCAGATTGACATCACGGACATCATTGGCTTTTAGCTTCAAGGCAATATCACGTAATTCAGCTGCACTTTTTCCACTGGCATAGATTGAACCCACAATACTACCCGCACTGGTTCCCACGATAAAATCAGGACGAATGCCTTGTTGCTCTAAAACTTCGATCACACCAATATGGGCATAGCCACGCGCCCCACCACTTCCAAGCACCAGAGCTACCACAGGACGCTTTTGTTGCTGTTTAATATAGGTAAATGGTTGCGAAACAGCATGTGCTTGAGCATCTTCCACAGCAGGACTTAAATGAGTTGTCGTTTGGCAACCCGCCAAGGTCACCATTGAAAGCGCAAGCGTCCATAATTTAAGCTGTTTCATACGCAGTGTTGCCATATTGACTATTTTTCTGTGTCGGATTTTAGCGCCAGCACATTTGAAAAGATGTATCAATTTCTTTGCATTTGTCATAAAAACTTCATAAAAAAAGTCCCTCGAAAGGGACTTTTTTCATTGATTCAATGTGTTATTAAAAGCAAATTACCAAATATCAGAACCGACTTTTTTCTTCAGTTCTGGATAGTTATCAATTTTGAATTCTGGCTCTTTAATGCCTTTCTTCAACTGTGAGGTATAGTCTTTCAATAAAGTACGCGCCATTGGTGTTAACAATAAGATTGCGATCAAGTTAATGGTTGCCATGATCCCCATGAACAAGTCAGCCATAGACCAAACTAACGGAACGCTACCAATTGCACCAAAGTACACCATCACCAACACAAAAATTCGGAAGATGAACATGACTTTTGGATTGTTATTGATGAACTGCACATTACTTTCCGCATAAGCATAGTTACCTAACACGGCTGAATAACAGAACAAGAATAAGAGAATCGCAAGGAAGTCACCGCCCCAGCTGCCCACTTGAGACTCTAAAGCACGTTGAGTTAATTCAACACCCACGAAGCCTGCATCATGGTAAACACCAGAAACAAGGATAATGATCGCAGTACTTGTACATACAATGAAGGTATCTACGAATACGCCAAGCATTTGAACCAAACCTTGGTTCACAGGATGTTTTACATCAGAAGCTGCGGCAGCATTCGGAGCCGAACCCATACCTGCTTCGTTTGAGAACAAACCACGCTTGATCCCTTGCATCATTGCCATAGAAATCATGGCACCGAAGAAACCACCCGCTGCTGCGTTGAACTGGAACGCTTCAGTGAAGATCAATTTGAAAATGCCAGGAAGAAGTTCATAGTTGCTCAGTGCAATATATAAAGCAACGGCTAAATACAGACCTGCTTTTAATGGAACAAACATTTCAGCAAATTTAGCGATACGTTTAATACCACCAAAAATTGCGAGTGCCACTAAAACAACAAGTGCCAGACCAACCCATGAGATTTCAAGATCAACACCACCTAGGTGCGCAACAAGATTGGCTTTGTCCCAGCCCCATGCATGTGAAGAAGCGTTGGCAATCGCATTGATCTGAACTGAGTTGAATACGAAACCATAAGTAAAGATCAGTGCAAGTGCGAAGATCACACCAAAGGTTTTACTGCGTAAGCCTTGAGTAATATAGTAAGCTGGTCCACCCCGAAACTGCTTGCTATTACTATCTCTCACTTTAAATAACTGAGCAAGCGAAGACTCAATAAAAGCTGAGCTCATACCCAATAATGCAGTAAACCACATCCAGAACACGGCGCCAGGTCCACCAATCGCAATCGCAATCGCAACACCCGCAATGTTACCTACACCAACACGGCTTGCTAAACCCGTTACAAATGCCTGAAAGGGTGTAAGTCCGTGTGAATCTTTCTCTTCACCTTTAGTACGACTGCCCTTCATCACCTTGATACTGTGAAAGAACATTCTAATCTGCACAGCTTTCGTCGCAACGGTATAGAAGATACCCACTGCAAGAAGGAAAACGACGAGGAAGTCCCATAAAGGATCATTGAAAAAACTTACCCAAGCCATCAGGGTGTCATTTAATTTTTCATTCATCACTTATTCGCTTTTAAATATTTTATGTACATCCGTACATATACGATAACAATGGATGAATCAAAAAAGCCCCGTTGGGGGCTTTTGATCCGACTTAGGCAAAGAATTTCAAAATTAATTGAATTACTGTTGCGTTAATTAAATCAACGAAGAACGCACCACAAAGCGGAACAATCAGGAACGCTTTATGAGATGGTCCATACATGTTGGTAATTGCCTGCATGTTTGCAACTGCTGTTGGTGTTGCCCCCATACCAAAACCACAGTGACCAGCTGCCAATACAGCGGCGTCGTAGTTTTTACCCATGACACGGAAGGTCACGAATGCTGCATACAATGCCATAGTAATAGTTTGCGCACCTAAAATTACGACGAGCGGCCCAGCAAGATCTGCCAACTGCCATAATTTAAGCGAAAGCAATGCCATTGCTAAATAAAGTGACAATGACGCGTTACCAAACACATCAATTGCGCGATCAAAGATATCAATCTTTAATACGCTTTCTAAGATATTACGTAAAATAACACCACCACCGAGTGCCCAAACGAAAGTTGGTAACTCGAACCATGTTCCCTTACTAAAGCCAGTCATGAACTCTGCAAATGCAAGACACGCAGCAAACATACCTAAAGTAGTAATGGCATTATCAGCAGTGATTAAACGGACTTGATGTGGATTTTCAAATGGTGCCAGTTCGTCAGGATGCTGATCTAAATGCGTATCGCGGTTTTTGATTTCTGCTGGTGTCTGTGCTTGAGCAAGGCTATAACGGTTAATCAACAATTTAGCCAATGGACCACCGATAATACCACCGATAATCAGACCAAACGTTGCACTCGCCATACCTAACGCCAAAGCACCTTGAATCCCATGTTGAGTTTCAAGAATCTCACCCCATGCACCTGCTGTACCGTGTCCACCTGTCAATGTGATTGAACCTGCAATCAGACCAACCAGCGGATCGATACCCAGCATCGTTGCCAAACTCATACCGACAGCATTCTGAACCACGATAAATGATGCAACGCAGACCAGGAAGATCACCAACCCGATACCGCCTTCTTTAAGCTTCATGAAATTGGCACTTAAACCAATAGAAGCAAAGAAGATCAACATAAAACTGGTTTGTAACTCGCTACTAAAGACAATGCTATAACCCCAAAGCGAATGCACAAGTAGCGAAACTACCGCAGCAACAAGACCACCTGCAACAGGCTCAGGAATGTTATAGCGTCTTAAAAAATCAATTTTATTAACGAGCAAACGCCCTAATAACAACACGATAACGGCTGAAATCAGGGTATAAAAACCATTAAAAGTAAATTCCATATCTTCTTCCGTTTATTTCACCAGTTCCTTTGATGGCTTGTCCCCACCTCAAAACTGCTAAAATAGTAACTCTCAAAATGAGTGAAAACTCAATCAACTTTATAAAAAGCATACAGTCCGATATAAGAACCTTTTACACATTATAGTGATTCAATTTTCACGGATGATTTTCATCTGCAGGATAGATGGCTTAGAAGTTATAGCAAGCCATTGCCCCTACACGATTATCTTTACCCTCGGTCGCTATTCTTTTCAGCGCCTTCCAGATCAACCTTATTGATGCGGTTAAAAATACCATCGCCGCCTTTTGATTGATACAAAGCATTACCACGCAAGAAACCATAAAGCTTTACTTCTGCACCAGATGCAGCGCTAAAACTTAATGGAGATTTTTTCGGGGTATTAGCCGCGACAACAGCAGGAGTATTTTGATTATTGGTGGTAACCCCTGTACTAGCAGGAGCTACGGCAACTTGAAGGGTATCATTTTGTTGTTTTGCTTGGGGAACATATTGCTGTAATAAAGCGCTTAATTCCTTCACTTCATCACGAAGTTGCTGAATCTGTTCTTGCTCTGAAGCAGCATGTGTACTGTTCATCATTAAGGTTGCAACAGTAATTGCCAGACCTTGCATTACGAACGGCTTACGGATGAGAGATAAACTCATGAGAAGCTCCTTGTATATAGTGTATATTTCAACAATTCCCACAGACATTGAACTGGATAAACTCAAGCTGTCTTTTAAATAGAAAATTCCCCCTCACCAGATCAGCAAGGAAAGCCTAATCAATTTTAAAAAGGGCGTATTATGCATAAATTTCGAATATTGTGTGTACTTTTTATTTAAAGAGTTTTATTGATTTCATTGAGTATGCATAAATATTATTTCGATTTCATTATGTTACCAATAGAATTATTTTTCACACAAATCAGACAAAAGATAGAAAACTCACAACAATTAGTGTTAATCCGCTAATTTATTTGCATATTTTTTACTCAAGCCTATATTTATACCTAAAAAACTGGCAACAAAAAACACTTATTGATTTATAGTCTCCAGACATTAAAAAATCAAAATGTTGAGGAGTCTTCATGAACACGGAACAAGTCCGCCTTGTGGACGAGGCCATTACATCTCGTCACTCGGTACGTGCGTTTTTAGATACCCCTGTTGATCCCCAAACCATTAAAGATATCTTGACGGTTGCCAGTCGTGCGCCTTCTGGTACTAATGTTCAGCCATGGAAAGTCTATGTGGTGACAGGGCAAAAACGTGCTGAAATGATTGATCGTGTTTGTGCAGCACAAATCGAACTTTTGCAAAAACCTGAACTGGCTGCCCAATATCAGGAAACTTTTGCCTACTATCCTGAAACCTGGATTTCACCGTTTATTGATCGTCGTCGTGCCAATGGCTGGGGACTTTATGGCTTGCTCGGCATCCAGAAAGGCGAAAAAGAAAAAATGGCAGCGCAGCAATTGCGTAACTTTCAGCTATTTGATGCGCCTGTTGCCTTGTATTTTACCGTGAATAAAATAATGGGTATTGGTTCCAAAATGGATATTTCCATGATGCTCCAAAATGTCATGGTGGCTGCCAAAGCGCGTGGTCTGGATACTTGCCCACAAGCCGCATGGAATCATTTCCACCCAATCGTTTTAGATATTTTAGGTGCACCAGAAGACGAAGAACTGGTATGCACAATTGCTTTGGGTTATGCCGATCCTGACCATATTGTGAATACTTTCATTACGCCACGCGAGCCTGTTGAAAACTTCACCGTCTTTTTAGATTAAACCACTAGAAATGCAGCAGTAGTTCTTTAGCTAGAACGACTGCTTTGCAACTTACCCACTTTTAAAATCGCCAAGAAACCTGCGCTGGTAAATAACAGCATCATGATACCCATATTCAGGGACGCTTTCCAGAGCAGGAAATTCAGGATAATCCCCGCCAATAGACCGCAAGCAAATTGCATACTGCCCATAATCGCACTGGCGGTGCCTGCACGTGCGCCTTGTTGAGACATTGCCAAAGCCATCGCATTCGGCCCCGTTAAACCGATGCCAGACACCACCAAGAACAAGCCAGACATGAGTAACCACAATGGCGCATGCACCATAAAGCCCGCCCCTAGCACAATCAACGCGCCAAAACACTGAATCGCACCACCCAGCTTTAAACGCTGGAAAATGCCCATACGGGTATTTAAATGTTTATTAATCGACGACATCAGCATAATGCCTGCCGCATTTAAGGCAAAAGCATAAGAGAAATTTTGCTGAGATAAACCATACTGTCCCATGAAAACAGCTGAAGCAGAGCTGATATAGCAGAATAAGGCAGCACCTGTTAAACACCCCGCAAACATCGGCACACGGAAACTCTCATCCTTTAAGATCGCCCCATATAATGTTGTGACTTGATAGACCGATAATTTTAAACGACGCTCAACGGGCAAAGATTCTTTAAAGAAGAAATGTACACAGAACCAGCAAATTACACCAATAATAGCCAAGCTAATAAAGATCGCTTGCCACGGGAAGAAATTCAGAATCCACGCCCCAAACATCGGTGCGAGAATTGGAGCTAATCCCATCACAATCATCATGCTGGAAAATGCTTGTGCAGATCCTTGCATGTCCAGACGGTCACGAATTGCAGCGCGTGCCATCACGACGCCTACACAGCCACCTAAAGCCTGAAAAATACGGGCTGCGATCAGGGCCCATTCATTGGTTGCAAACACACAAGCCAGACTGGCGATGGCATAAAGCGCCAAGCCAAAATAAAGAGGGGTTTTACGTCCAATTCGGTCACTGACAGGGCCATAAATCAACTGACCAATTGCCAGACCCAAGAAATAGGCAGGTAAGGTATTGGCAACCATTTGCGTACTTACCCCGAATTCATCTGCCATTTGAGGCAAAGCAGGTAAATACATATCAATGGATAACGGCCCTAACGCAGTTAACAAAGCAAGCAACATAATCCATGCTGTTGAATATTGACGTTGATTGGTTTGCTCGGCCTGCATACTGCCCCACTTTAACAAATTTTGGAATATTCTAAGCTTAGCATCCCCACCAGATTTGTGCATAATATTAACGTCTGCGAACACTTTATCCCTGTGAACAGTCACGATGAAAATTCAATTGTAGAATACAAGAAGGACAACCCTTGAATCCTTGGTTCGGACGTTTAAAACAAACAACCTATAACACCACGTTTATGTATAACGTGCGTATGTTAATTGCCTTTACAGGGACAGCTTTTGTTCCTTATTTATTAGATTATCAACTTGCAACGATTCCCTTAACATTAGGTGTCGTCGCTGCAGCGATTAGTGATATTGATGACCGCTTCTCTGTGCGCATCATGAATCTGATTTATACCTATATCGGATTTTTTATCACTGCTGCATCGGTTCAACTGTTATTCCCCTATCCTGTTGCCTTTGCAATCGGATTAATTGCCTCATGTATCGGCTGGATCTTACTTGGTTCACTCGGGCGACGTTATGCCACGATTGCTTACGGCTGTCTGGTCACTTCCGTCTATACCATGTTGGGTGTGCATTTATTTGAGCAATGGTATGTTCAACCCGCCCTGTTGGTCGCAGGTGCGGCTTGGTATGGCTTACTCTCCACCATCAGTTTCCTGCTTTTTCCTGTGCGGAAAGTTCGGGATCAGCTTTCGGCTTCCTATTCTGCGCTGGGGAGTTTCTTATTTGCCAAGTCCAACCTGTTTGATGTGGATATGACCCCATCCAGTTATCAACAAAGCATGATTGATATTGCCATGGAGAATGGCAAGCTGGTGGCGATCTTTAATGATCTGCGTATGTCACTGTTAACTCGTCTCAAAGGTGACCGCGGTCAAAAGGACACACGGCGTAGCCTGCAATATTATTTTGTAGCTCAAGATATCCATGAGCGTGCAGATTCTGCGCATATTGATTATCAGAAACTGGCAAAAGTCTTCCAGCACAGCGATATTCTGTTCCGTTTCCAGCGCATTCTTTCCATTCAAGGCAAGGCCTGTCAGGATTTGTCTCAGTCGATCCTTAGTCGTACCCGTTATGTCCATAACAAACGCTTCAAGCATAGTTTTGAAAATTTAAGGATGTCGTTGGAAAAACTGCGCGAAGATGGACATTATGATCAGGTGCGGATTAATGCATTGTTTGCGCTATATCAGAACCTGAAATCAATTGATGCACAATTACAGAATTTGGAAACCGAACGAAATCTGCAAAAAATCAATGCACAGCATGCAGAAAGCCAGCTCAAAGACGACGATCTCAAAGGCTGGAATGACATTATTGTGCGTGTCAAACAACATCTCTCACCTGAGTCGGTGTTATTTCGCCATGCTGTCCGTTTATCGATTGTGCTGTTTATCGGCTATCTATTTATCCAGATGACGGATATCGCCTATGGCTACTGGATTCTGTTAACCGCACTGTTTGTTTGCCAACCCAACTTTAACGCCACCAAACGCCGTTTGTATTTGCGAATTGTCGGCACCTTGGTCGGTATTATTGTCGGTCTTGCGATTATCTATTTTATCCCTTCGATTGAAGGACAACTGGTCATGCTGGTGCTGAGCGGTGTGCTATTTTTAGAATTGCGCAGTAAACAGTATGCACAAGCCACTGCCTTTATTACCATTTTAGCCTTAATCAACTTTAATCTGGATGGCTCAGCCTTTGCAGCAGGTTTTCCACGCTTGATTGATACGGTGATTGGTTGTGCTCTGGCTTGGTTTGGTGTCAGTTTTATCTGGCCAGACTGGAAATTCCGCAGACTGCCCCGCTCGATCCGTCGTTCTTTACAGGCGCAATGTAAATATCTTGCAGAAGTGGTCGAGCAATATCATCATGGCCGTAATAATGCCCTGAATTATCGTGTTGTCCGACGCGCTGCTCACAATACTGATGCAGAGGTGGCTTCGCTGATTTCAACCATTGCCACCGAACCGAATATTGATGTAAACCAAAAAAGTCTGGCCTTCGAGTTTCTATGTCTCAGCCATACTTTTTTAAGTTATATCGCGGCATTAGGGGCACACCGTGAAAAAATTCAGGATAAGGAAGTATTATCCCTACTTGATCAGGCACTGGATGATATTCAAGGTGCATTACTCAGAGATGAAGTTCCTGATTTATCAGCACAAAACATGATGCAAACCATTCGTGACCGTCTAAGCCGCAATGAAGAAAATGATCAAAACTCATTAATTATCTTGCAGCAACTGTCATTGATGCTAGGTGTACTGACCCGTTTAAGTATGCTGAAACAAAGCCTGAGTCATGAACCAAATGAAGACGGCACAGAGTATGCATCGCTCTAATCATTCACCATTGGCATAATATCTTTGCATGCCAATAGGTGTTAAACTTAACCCAGTTCTAAACTCATTTTTTACACTATGACCGCCAAAACGCTATACGCTTATACGCTACAACCTGTTCCTTACGAAGTTTCTGAAGCTGAACAACGTCAAGCTCAACTTATGATTTGGCGTAGTACCAACAAATTCAGCCGCAAAGCATGGATGATTATGATTGCACTTGTTGTGCTTTCTTTAGTTGCAGCAGGACTTATTAAATATTACTCAACCTACTCTACCGTGATTTGCTGGGTAGTGATTGTGAGTGTGGTTCTTTTTTATTTGATCAAGAAATTTGGTCTGGAGTGGTACGTCAAACGTAAAATGACTGAATTCCCTGTTCAGGAAATTAAAGGTTTACGTTTAGGTGTACAACCGCATGGTATCGTGATGCGTCAAAAAGTTGGCCTGCAAGAAGGCACAGCGACAATTGGCTGGAAAGATATTTATGAATGGTATAGCTCACCAGACTTTATCCTTGTAAATTTCAAGGTAAAAACACCAAAAGGTGAAGAACAGCAAGGTGCTTATATTTTGCCAAAACGTATGGATTCAAAGAACTTTTCTTTCAATACCGTTCGTAAGCACTTAAATGAAACTGTAGGCGCGCCTAAATCGATTTAAGACACGGATGAACAAAAACCTCTCGCAATGAGAGGTTTTTTTATTGCCCGTAAAATAAATGAGAATCAAAATCAATATTACCTGCAAAATCCACAATGTATTCTTATTCTTGAGTTATAATTTTTTACATGAATTCCACTCTATTTACATTTTTTGACCATGTTTAAAAAAGTTTTCTTCCAGATTCACTGGTTTTTAGGGATCACCGCGGGGCTTATACTCTCTTTAATGGGCGTAACGGGGGCGATTTACTCTTATGAACCACAAATTCTCAAATGGATTAATCAGGACAGCTATGTTGTTGAAGTGGCTCAATCACCCAAATTAACACCTGCCCAGCTTTATCAACATTTCAACCAACAACAACCAGAAATCGAAATCAACAGTATTACAATCGCTTCTGATCCCGCTGCCTCTTCCACCGTCAATATCAAAAAAGAAGGTGCGCGTCGCGGTTATAACATGATGGTCAACCCATATACAGCGGAAGTCTTACCCGAGATTAAAGGTCGTGATACGTTGCAATTTATCCAACGTTTACACCGAAATTTAACTGCAGGTGAGTTTGGTGCACAAATTACGGGTGCTTCTACCCTGATGCTGATTTTCTTTGTATTGAGTGGACTCTATTTACGCTTTCCAAAGAAACATACTTTTAAACAATGGTTCTTTATCAAACCCAAGTTAAAAGGCCGTAATTTTATTTGGGATCTACATGCCGTTGTCGGTACATGGGTGGTTATCTTCTATCTACTGTTTGCCTGCACAGGCTTATATTGGTCGTATGACTGGTGGCGTGCGGGTATGTTCAAAGTCATGGGCGTCGAACAACCACAACGTAACCAACAGCACAATGAACCTAGAAATAGAAAGCATAAAGAAGAAGGTTTATCGACCCAGCAGGTCAATACCATCCTGACCCAGACTTGGACAGGTGTGAATGCTCAAATTGGTCGTGAATATTCAACGTTGACCTTAAATATTCCAAAGCGTGATGATGCAAAAGTTGAAGTGTCTTTTGTGGATATCATCCCGCAACACGAGCGCGCACGAAATCAGGCCGTCTATAATTACCAAGATAAACAGTTTGAAAAATTTGAACTGTATGAAGACAAAAAGCTCAATGAAAAAATCATGAGCAGTATGCTTCCTGTACACCGCGGTAGTTTCTTTGGTTCGACCTATCAATTCATTGCGATGCTAGCATCACTGACCATGCCACTGTTTTTCGTAACTGGCTGGATGTTGTACTTAAAGCGTCGTAAACAAAAGAAACTCACTCAAGCCGCACGTCAATCACTTGGTACTCAACAGATTGATCCAAATGCACAACCTTGGCTGATTACTTACGCGTCTCAAACAGGTGTCGCAGAGCAACTGGCGTGGCGTACAGCGACAAGCTTACAAGAAGCACAACAACCAACCACCGTAAAACCGATTCAACAGCTTACTGAACAAGATCTGCTACAGGCACCACAGGTTTTATTCGTGATCAGTACCTATGGTACTGGTGATGCACCAGACCTCGCCTCAAGTTTTAGCAAAAAGCTGATGCAGCAAAATCTTGATTTAAGTCACATGCAATATGCAGTGCTTGCGCTTGGCTCAAAAGAATATGCAGAAAGTTATTGCAGCTTTGGCTATGCAGTTGATGCATGGTTAAAACAATCTAAGGCACAACCGTTCTTCGATCTCATCGAGGTAGATAACGCCAATGCCAATGATATTCAGCGCTGGAATGAAGCACTTTCAGTCGTGACCAAGCATGAATTACATGCCATGAATATCGAAAAAGTCTTCGATCAATGGACATTAAGCGAACGCACTCTACTCAACCCAAATAGTGTAGGCCAAGCGGCTTACAATATTGAACTGACCACAGCTTCGGATATGACGTGGCATGCGGGAGATATTGCTGAGATTCAGCCAGCAAATAGCCAGACAGATATCCAAAACTTTTTGGTTAAACACCAAATTGCAGCAAAGACTGTTGTTGAATCTATTAACCAGACTATTGCACAGGCACTTTGGGATAAAAATCTACGTGTTGAAGTTAAACCTTTCAATACTGTAGAAGAATTATTAGCTCAGCTTCCAACTTTGCCAACGCGTGAATATTCAATTGCCAGTATTCCTGCCCAACAGCTATTAAGACTGGTGGTACGTCAAAACCGTGATGAAAATAATCAGCTCGGTTTAGGTTCTGGATGGTTAACCGAATATGCGCCACTTAAACAACCGATTGCATTACGTATCCGCACCAATGAATCGTTCCATTTAATCGATGATAACCGTCCAATTATCTGTATTGGTAATGGTACTGGTATCGCAGGTTTAATGAGCCTGTTACAACAGCGTAACCGACAAAATTATACTGCCAACTGGCTCATTTTTGGTGAACGCCAACGCGAACATGATTTCTTCTATCAGGAAACGATTGAAGCGTGGAAAAACATGGGTACATTGCAACGACTTGATCTCGCTTTTTCAAGAGATCAACAACAGCGTATCTACGTACAGGATGTTTTACGTAACAATGCAGAGGAACTGTTGAAGTGGATTCAGCAAGGCGCTGTGATTTATGTATGCGGTAGTATTGAAGGTATGGCCTCAGGTGTAGACCAAGCTTTAACGGATATTCTCGGTGAAGCAACGCTGGATGAATTACGACAAGCAGGTCGTTATCGCCGCGACGTTTACTAACGTTATTCTTTTCTAAAAAACGGGTGCCAGTCACTCGTTTTTTTATTTTCCTAATACAATCGGAGAGTTTGCCTTTCTTTTAATTTTGCATACACTTAGCACGGTTCAAATCGACTACGATTAAGATTATGCAAATAAGTTCATGGGTTCGTGTTTTTCTCGCCCTTATTGGTTCAGTTTTATTTTTAGATGGCGCTATTCTCATCGCATTTAAAAAGATTCATATTGGTACAGTACTCCCTCTCCTGCTTGGATTATTTTTCTGCCTATATTCTTACTTCTATTATCATATTGAGCGTTTCTTTTTCTACCACTTCCGTTTGCATTCAATCTGGCGTTTTGGCTGGCTCTGTTTTTGGGCATGGTTAATTAGCTTAGGCTATTTCTTTGATTATCTTGCTGACAACAATGCAAAAACACAACATGTTTTACCCGTAAAGGCCATTATTGTTTTGGGTAGCGGTGTAGAAAATGGAGAACCGTCGGCGACGCTGGCAAAACGTTTAGACCGTGCGGCTCCTGTTGCCCTAGCTCAGCCAGATGCGAAACTGGTAATGACAGGCGGGATTGATTATGGTGAAACGGATAGCGAAGCCGTGGTGATGTCTCGTTATCTACAGAAGCAATATAATATTCCTATGTCACAAATCATTCTGGAAGATAAAAGTACCAGTACTGAACTCAATCTGAAAAACAGTCAGGCTTTATTACAAGCCCAACACATCAATATCCAGCAACCTATTGCAATTGTGACCAGTGATTTCCACACCTTAAGAGCTGCTGCAATTGCCAAGAAACAAGGCTATCGAGATATTATCTTGCTCGGTGCAACCACGCCTTTAGCTACACGCTATAACGCCTGGTTAAGAGAATATTTTGCGTATGCCAGCGGCTGGTTGCTGGATGAATATTGATTCAGGTTTTTCTGTTCAAATTATGATGAAGCTGAGTTATGCAAACGAATATCTCGAGGCAACGGAAGCTTTAACTCAGCAAACACATCCGGTCGTTGTAAATAAATCTGGTATAAAAAATTCTTAATATCTAATAATAAAGCATCAGGGGTAACCAGCAGGTTATTCCCTTCAGGTGTTAAATCCAAAGATAAAATCGTGTTATTTTCTTTTAGAAAGGGAATCATCTTCTCAATAAAAGCCAATAAGGGTACTTCCTGAATTTCGTATTGCGCCCAATTGTCTTTAATCAATAATTTCGCCAAGCTTTTATTTTGCCATACAGATAACGCATGCTGCCCCGATGGTGTCGAACATAAAGCCCAGCCATCATGATAGAGCGCAATCACGTGACGTTGCATAATAATATTTTGAATAAATTGACGGTATGTATCTTTGAGCGAAGAATTAGCAGGTGTAGCTTGAGATTTCGACGCAGCCTTGCGTTGATAAGGATTTCTCATAAAGTACTTCATATTAGAATCATTATATTGACGCTAATCATAAAATAACTTTGTATTGATTACAATGATATGAGATTGGGGAAGAAATATGGTGGGCGCTGACGGGATCGAACCGCCGACATTCTGCTTGTAAGGCAGACGCTCTACCAACTGAGCTAAGCGCCCTGAGCGAGGATCAACAAAGCGAAGCTTTGTCTGAGCGCAAGAGAAAAATCTTTGATTTTTCTAATGGCATCTCGTATCAGAGATCAAGTATAAAAATACTTGTTTAAAACTAACATTCTCTTAAACCGATATCAAGAGAATGGCGCAGCGGACGGGGCTCGAACCCGCGACCCTCGGCGTGACAGGCCGATATTCTAACCAACTGAACTACCGCTGCACTGTATTACTTCCATAGAGAAGTAAATGTCACAAATTATGGTGGGCGCTGACGGGATCGAACCGCCGACATTCTGCTTGTAAGGCAGACGCTCTACCAACTGAGCTAAGCGCCCTGAGCGAGGTAACAAATCTAAAGCAATGCTTTAGGAATTTGTTTGAATAAAAAGAATAAATTCTAATTTACTCAACTCTATCCAATCTTGCAATCTTAAAGTGGCGCAGCGGACGGGGCTCGAACCCGCGACCCTCGGCGTGACAGGCCGATATTCTAACCAACTGAACTACCGCTGCACGATAATTTTGCAATCATGGCAAACGAATATTAAAACTTAAGTGGCGCAGCGGACGGGGCTCGAACCCGCGACCCCCGGCGTGACAGGCCGGTATTCTAACCAACTGAACTACCGCTGCACTTGAGTCTTAACGTAAAGGCTTGGTGGGCGCTGACGGGATCGAACCGCCGACATTCTGCTTGTAAGGCAGACGCTCTACCAACTGAGCTAAGCGCCCTTAACGTCTTCATCGTTTGTGAGGTGCATTATAGAGAATCTTTACAGCCTGTCAAACGCTTTTGCCATTCTTTTCTGAAAAAACCGAACGAATGATTAAAAAATAAGTAATTCCATGCAAAAACCGATATTTTCGTATTTTATTTAAGCACTTATTCGTATTTTCATCTTTAGTTTTCTAAGGCTTGTTCAGAAATAAAGACCAGCGCTTGTTCAGAAACGAGATCAAACAGCTCAACGATTTCATCATTTTTCATTCGAATACAACCATGAGACATTGGAATGCCCATTGGTTCGGTGTCAGGTGTACCATGAATATAGATATAACGCTTAAAGGTATCGTGCCCTTCACCATGATTAAAGCCTTCTTCCAGACCATCCAGCCATAAAATGCGTGACAAGATCCAGTCTCGTTGAGGAAATTGCTGAGCTAATTGCAGATCATAGACTTCACCAGTCGGTTGACGCGCGATAAATACGGCATGTTTTGGGGCATCACCACCAATCTTTTGTGCGACCTGATGCCAACCTCTTGGGGTCTTACCGCTATTTTCCTGTTCACCAATACCGTTTTTGCCCGAAGAGATCACATAGAATTTATTATGTTTCGGCAAACGTAGCGTTTGTTGTGCCAAGTCTATGATGATGTCTGCCTGATCAAGGGTATAGGTCATTATTATCTCGATAAATGATAGAACACATTTATTTCAACATAGATGAAGCACTTTTTCTTGTACTTTTCAGTAGTTTTAGTCGTGTATCAATCTTAAAGTTGGTGTAGGAAAATAAAATACCATTGGAAGATATTAGTTTCGTTCTTTGTTCGTGTTATTCGGATATATTTTTGATCGGACTCAAGACAAAGATTGCTTAATGCATTTCCTCGAATACGGTTTTCATGTTGCGCATGAGGAATACATTTCGCAAGAGCTTTGCTTTTCTTAACGTATTTACTCGAACATAGTTCTCGTCTTGCACTTCAGTAAAAGGCGTTTGTTTATCCTCGCCACTCGCAGCATATGAGCCATATTTGGCGCAAGGTCTTGCGCTTCGGGCAAATCCTTAAAGCGATGTTTTAAGTTTGTTTATCCTCGCCACTTGCAGCATAGCTGCTCATCTTGCGCATGAGGAATATATTCCGCAAGAGCGTTGCTTTTCTTAACGCTGCTCAGGCTCGGGTCGTAACCACAACCACACGGCCACGATAAACATAGTGACATCGGTAAAAACTTTGACGAGGAATGGTGCATTGGTGAATAGCATCAAAATACCACTGAGCAGCATCATGATACTGGCAATCCATTTTGCTTTACGCGGTACTGTGCCATGTTCACGCCAGTTGCGTAAGGTCGGGCCATATTTAGGATGGTTCAATAACCATGCATCCATTTCAGGCCAGCCTTTAGAAGCCGCCCATGCAGCCAAAATCAGGAAGACGGTTGTAGGCATGCCCGGTAAAATTGCCCCAATGATTCCCAACGTAATAAAAATCACGACCAAGCTACGCCAGAATAAAGTTTTCATTGAGCAATTAACCAACAGCTGTTTACAACCGTGCTAGTATAAAGTGTTTTTATTGTGGTTTCTTAAACTTAACCTATTATTTCAATGATTGAGTGGCTTGATGTCTAAAATGATTACCACCCCTTGTTTTTTTGAGCCGTGGTTACAGTTTAACAATCCAATCGTACGGCATTTGGCATTCTGTATTGCCAGCCCGAATATCCTGACTGAAATTCCAAACGATCTCGCCATAAAAAATCATTTTAAATTACATCCTGATCAGAAATGGCAAACGCATTATCAAAATTATGAATCACGTTTAAAGCAACTGGATCAGCAGCCACAGCAGCTGATTGATTTTCTAGCCCAACTTAAAAGCACACGACTTGGCTTACGTTTTGAAAACTTACTCTGGTTCTGGTTATTAGACGATGACCACCATCCCTATCAACTGCTTGGGCATAGCATTCAAAAAATTGCAGGTGCCATTACCTTAGGTGAGTTAGATTTTGTTGTGCTCAATCAGGAAACACAACAAGTTGAACATTGGGAAGTTGCCTTAAAATATTATTTAGGCGAAGGCAAACTCGATCTGGCACAATGGTTTGGGTTAAATAGAGAAGATACGTTACAGCGTAAATTAAAACATTTTACCGAACGTCAATTCCAGTTTACCGAAGCAAATCATCATCCAATTCAGCGTAAGTTTGCGGTGATGAAAGGTCAGTTATACATGCCTACAGATCAAAGTGAATTAAGCATACCTTCGTGGATTAATACTTCACGGCGTTTAGGTCAATGGGGAACGCAGATACCAACCACACCCTATTATCGCTTACAACGACATGAATGGCTCTGTCCTGATCAGGACGCTTCATCGCAACCTGCTATGTGGTGGACCAATGGGCTTTATTATCACCACGCACCAACGCCTAGTTATTATATGTTCCGCCAACCATCGCTTTTATTTAGTTTAACTTAATTGATTTGTTACTTAGGTAAATAACATTTCATAACACATTTACCATCAAACCCTTATGTTCATTTAATGGTAAATTTTTTAGCCTCTTAAGTACATCATAATTACATTTAAACGGAGAAGATGATGAAAAAAATCTTAGTTGCTTCGATCATGGCTACTGTTGTTTTAACTGGCTGTAATACATTTAAGGGTTTTGGTAAAGATGTATCTAAAGCTGGTGACAAGGTTACTCAGACTGCCGAAAAAACTCAGGATAAAATGTAATTTTTATAGAAAAAGCATCCCTGAACCTTATCTAGACCTAGATAAGGTTTATTTTTAATACCTTTCTCGATCAGATTCCCCTATTATACCGGTTCATATTTCACCAGATTTAGCTACATCTCGCATGAACCATTCCGATACTCTTGAACTTAGTTTACAACTTCTACGTCAGCCATCTGTCACTCCTGTTGATCATGATTGTCAAAATATTATGGCTGAACGCTTAGCAAAGATTGGCTTTAATATCGAAAACATGCGTTTTGAAGATGTTGATAATTTATGGGCGCGTCGTGGTACTGAAAGTCCGGTATTCTGCTTTGCAGGCCATACCGATGTAGTGCCGACCGGCCATTTAGATGCATGGAATTCAGACCCATTTTTACCAAGTATTCGTGACGGTAAGTTGTATGGTCGTGGCTCTGCTGATATGAAAACAGCGCTGGCTGCAATGGTGGTTGCTTCTGAACGTTTTGTTGCCAAACATCCGAACCATAAAGGCTCAATTGCATTTTTAATCACTTCTGATGAAGAAGGCCCATCGATTAATGGTACGGTTAAAGTTGTTGAAACATTAGAAGCGCGTAATGAAAAAATGACCTGGTGTCTGGTGGGTGAACCATCAAGTACGCATCAGCTTGGTGATATCGTTAAGAATGGTCGTCGTGGTTCGTTAAATGCCGTTTTAACTGTTCATGGTAAACAAGGCCATGTTGCCTATCCACATCTGGCAGAGAATCCCATTCATACCGCATCTAAAGCCCTCAATGAATTGTGTGAAACTGTTTGGGACAATGGCAATGAATATTTCCCTGCAACCTCATTCCAGATTTCAAATATTCAGGCAGGTACAGGTGCGACCAATGTGATCCCGGGCACTTTGAAAGTAACTTTCAACTTCCGTTACTCAACTGAAGTCACTGCTGACATCTTGAAACAACGCGTACTTGAGACTTTAGATAAACATCAGCTTAATTACGACATTCAATGGACATTGTCTGGTTTACCCTTCCTGACTCCAGTCGGTGAGCTAGTGAATGCAGCAAAAACAGCAATTAAAAATGTGACTGGCGTTGACACTGTACTATCAACCAGCGGTGGAACCTCAGATGGTCGCTTTATCGCACCAACAGGTGCACAGGTGCTTGAGCTAGGCGTATTGAATGCCACCATTCATCAGATCAATGAGCATGTCAATGTCGCAGAATTAGAGCCACTCGCTGAAATCTATGAGCAAATTTTAGTAGAGCTACTTGCTTAAACATTGCGAAAGCACATAAAAAAGGAACTCAAATGAGTTCCTTTTTTATTACAGTCCCAGTTGAGCTTGTATGTTTTGCAGATTGGGGACATAAAACTTGTTCTCCCCCATCTTCACATATTGAAAGACTTTATCATCATCAATTTCACGTTCTTCATCGACAATCTCTGAAATACGTAAACGGATCGACTCAGGCATTTCATTACAAACCAGTGCAAAACGCTGTGACACATCCTCACCTTCTACAACTAGCGCCACACCTTGTTTTTGCTCAGGATCATTCACCGCATAAACAGGCAGCTTCAAATCATGCCATTCAATATGTTCAACATTGGTTTGAGTATCCATTGCTGACAAGACAATATTCTGCGGCAACAACATCGGAACCTTTTGATGGCATTCAATAATGTATGCATCAATAAATCCCGTTGAGACCGTAATTAAATGTTGTAACTCTTGCTGGTCAATCTGTCCCAATGCCGAGTTTGCGCCTTTCTTTACCATTTTTTCTACCTCTTAGCGCACAGCCAGTAAACTTTCAATATTTTCCAGAAGTGCTTCTTCCTGGAATGGTTTACCCATGTATTGACTTACACCAAGCGACAATGCACGTTCACGATGTTTCTCACCTGTACGCGAGGTGATCATGATAATTGGCAAGTCCTTATGCAACTCATGGTGTCGTACAAGGTTTGTGACCTCAAAACCATCCATACGTGGCATTTCAATATCCAGTAGCATCAGATCAGGTTTCACTGTTTCGAGCTGCTCCATCGCATCAACACCATCTTTGGCAGTGACCACATCATAACCTTGGCGCTCTAACAGACGCGAAGTCACCTTACGTACGGTGACCGAGTCATCGACAATCATGATCAGGCGGCGTTCATCATAACGCTGTTTGGTATAAGTCTCATCGGCCTGCTTACTCCGCGCAGTCGACTGCGCTTGTCGTGCAATATTCTGACCATCCAGAATTAAACAGACCTGACCATCACCCAGAATCGTTGCACCCGCAATCACACCAATACTAGAGAACTGCTGCCCGACAGGTTTCACCACAATCTGACCGCGCGAACCAATCAACTGATCCACCAGTAATGCGGTGGTCTGGCCTTGTGCACCTTTGATCAGCAACACTGGTAAAGAATGCACCACGCCACTCAAACGCGGAATTGGCTGTCCTGCCACAAACTCAGAAAGATAGCGTAAACGGTAACGTTCCTGATCAATGCTGAAATAGTCATCCTGACTGTCAAAGTACTGCTCAAGAGCCATTGGTGATATACGAACAATACGATCGATCTGTGCCAATGGGA
The DNA here is from genome assembly GCF_001605865.1 of Acinetobacter sp. NRRL B-65365. Lineage (NCBI taxonomy): Bacteria > Pseudomonadati > Pseudomonadota > Gammaproteobacteria > Moraxellales > Moraxellaceae > Acinetobacter > Acinetobacter sp. NRRL B-65365. The sequence goes on from NZ_LRPD01000001.1 coordinate 83,150, forward strand.
ATGCAAACTGTTGATCGCCTGCTTTAACCATCAAGGCATCACTTACTGCAACCGTTGTTGGAACTCGGATGGTAAAGGTGGTGCCTCTACCCAATGTCGAATCCACACTGACATGCCCGCCCAAAGCTTTAATATCGCTTTGTACCACATCCAGCCCGACACCACGCCCAGAAATCTGCGTGACCTGAGCAGCAGTACTAAAACCAGGATGGAAGATAAATTGTAAAATCTCTTCCTGTTCCAGCTTCTGATCTGGCGTCATTAGGCCCGTTTGCAGTGCTTTTTCTTTAATGCGGTTAACATCAATCCCTTTACCATCATCACTGAAAGTCACAACCACATCAGTACCTTGACGACCAATGTTCAGTACGATGTGCCCAGTTTCAGGTTTATTGGCTTGTAAACGCTGTTCACGATCTTCAATACCATGGTCAATCGCGTTACGTAACATATGTTCAAAAGGTGAAACCAGACGCTCAAGAATACTACGGTCTAACTCCCCTTCGGTATTATTCACTACCAATTCAGTTGGACGGTTCAATGCTGAAGCGGTTTGACGCACGATACGCTGTAAACGCGGTAACAGGCGTGAAAATGGTACCAGACGGGTACGCATTAAACTTTCTTGAATCTCAGCCTGAATACGAGATTGTTGCAGTAACAAGCCTTCTGTATCACGAATCTTCTCAGACAAGGTGGTCTTGAAGTCAACCAAATCCGAAGCTGATTCGGCCAGTGATTTTGACAACTGGTTCAGAGATGAATATTGGTCCATCTCTAATGGATCGAAGTCGGCATAACGCGCATCTTCTCCACCATGTCGTGCAATAATCTGACTTTCCAGCTCACCTTCCATTCGACGTAACTGATCCGCCAAACGCTTGATCGCCAGCTCCATTTCCGTCAACGTACCGCCCAATTGACCTAAGTCCATCTCGATACGTGAACGGTTGATCGCATTCTCCCCAGACAGGTCAATCATCTTCTCGATGACATCCGCAGAGACACGAATCATTTCATTATTCTGTTCAATACGTTCTGTGGTTTCCCACTCACCCAGCATTGACGGCGGTTCTGTCCCATCGCCCTGAACAAACTCCATCGTGTATTCAGGTGTAAAGATATCTCTCGCAGAAAGTTTTTGAGGAAGTTGTGCCGAAACATCGACAAACTCCATTTTCTCCAGACTTTGTTTTAAACCATCAAAATTCGCATATTGACGTTTAAAGATCGCCTCATGCAGCCATGCCAATGCGGTATTCAGCAGGTTGTCATACACATTTGAATTAAAATGATGAACACCAAACTGCTCAAAAGCATTTTCTAAATGGTAGGCAATTACGGCAATGGCATCCATTTCAGCCATGCGCGCACCACCTTTTAAGCTGTGGGCATTACGTTGTAACTGTAGCAGCACACTACGATTACCACGTTGTTCAAACCATTGCTTCAATAAGCTTTGTGCCTGTTCCAGCAGCTCTTCTGCTTCCTCTAGGAAAGTCTGTTCGACCAGTGAACGAACATCATCGTCCAATGGCTCTGCCACTGTCTCAAGGGTTTGAGCGGCAGAAGTCGCATCAAGAATCTCATCTGAGGCAACCGTGCTTGTTTCTGGTTCTAATGTCAGCGTCTGTGCATCAAGTGCAGGTTCAACCTCGGCGAATTCAGGTAATTCGGCTTGCGCTTCAACAACATCTGTTTCAATCGCTGCAAATGCATCTACAGTCTCAATTACTGGCTCAAGCGTTGCAGGAGCAACTGTTTGGTCTGCCTGTTGAAGTAACTGCACCACATGTGTTGATGGATAATCTGTTTGTTGATCGCGAATGGTCTGAATGCGGTCTGCAATATCGTCCTGAACTAAACGAATAATTGCAACCAATCGTGGAGCCACCTGAATTTTCTGATTAATCAGTTTTTCATAAATGGTTTCCAGCTCATGCGCAATCAAACCAATATGACGCGCCTGAATCATATTTGAACCACCTTTTAAGGTGTGCAAATAACGCATCAGGTTTTTTAGAGCATCCAAATTCTGATGATCGGCGGTCCATGTGCTTAAGTCAGTATCAATCCCTGCAAGCAGTTCATCTGCTTCTTCAAGGAAAATATCCAACAAGTCTGGATCAAAGTCACGATTTGACTCTGCTGATTGTAATTGTTGTTTATCCAGTGCCAGTTGTGCTGCAAACGCAGTTAAATCGACAGCAGCATTGGCTGGGGTTGCAATTCCCGAAATACTTGTCTCAACAGCGCTCTCATTAGCCTGTGTTTCAACCGTCTCAAGGACAGGTTGAGCCGCAGCGGAAGTAAGATCGGCTTGCGGAGCTGTAACCGTGGTTTTTTCCAGATTATGGAGAGCGGCCAAAGCATGCGTTGCAGGATAATCGACCTGCTGATCTCGGATAATTTGGATGCGATCAGCAATGTCATCCTGTACCGCACGAATCACAGCAATGAGTGCAGGCGTTGCTTGAATTTGCTGGTTAATCAGCTTTTCATAAATGCTTTCGAGCTCATGCGAAATCAGGCCAATATGACGTGCCTGAATCATATTTGCACCACCTTTTAAGGTGTGCAAGTAACGCATCAAATTCTTTAAAGCATCAATATTTTTATGATCCGCCGCCCATGTATTGAGATCAGTATCAATCCCAGCAAGCAGTTCATCTGCTTCTTCAAGGAAGATATCCAGCAAGTCTGGGTCAAAATCACGGTTCGCTTCATCCGAATCTAACTGTTGCTTATCCAGTGCAAATTGGGCAGCTAAGTCAGTCACAGCGCTTGAAGTTGCTTGTGGTTCAACCGCCAAAGTTTCTTCAACTGTATGGGTCTCAACATCCACAGCTTCTTGCTGCACAGACTCAACATTTTGCTGAGTAAATGAGCTTAACTCATTTAAGACACGTTCATGTGCTTTGGTTAAAGTGACACGCTGGCCGGCTGCCAAGGTATCAAATAACTGGATAAACTGTTGATGAACTTGATGGTAAAGTTCAAAGGCATAATCAAGATTGAGTAAACTTGGTTTAAAAATAAGATCTTGATAGCTTGAACGCAATAAACTGGTGTACTGATACATACCAATCGTTGCATGATGATGCGTATGCTGCAACAGGATTTCGGCCTGTTGACTCAGTAACTGGATATATTGCGGGAACTCATGGCGTGCACGCTTCTCGAAATCAAATTCGACATCCAGTAAGTCATTAATTTCCAATTCAATTAATTGAGATACCAGACCTTGTGGACGTATTGCTTCACCATTCTTTTCTTCTAACTGGAAGTCATAGCTGTCCCAAGCGACATTAAAAGTCTCATAAATTTCATTGAACTTTTGTTGAGTGCCTTCATGCTTCAAGGTATGTAAATAATCACCGATAAACTGCGCATAATGAGTTAGTAAAGCCGTTTCATCTGAACTTGAGTCCAGCTCTTCCTGTAATAATGTTTTAAACAGATTTTCAACTTTGGAACTGGCTTCAAAGACATGATCGACATGCGCCATTGCTGAACTGCCACGCAAGGTGTGCAACGCACGAATCAAGGTATTGTATTGATCATTGCTTGGGCGATCATTTTGTAAGAACTGATTGATGGTCGCCAGATGTTCTTCTGCTTCTTCTTGGAAAATGGCCAGAGTTTCTTTGGCCAATGCCTCATCCTCAAACGGCGTCGCCAATTCAAGCTCAGATACAGGCTCAACTTGCTGTGGCGCCTGTTCCTGTGCATCTGCTTTAACGACAGCATCATCCACTAGCTCAAGGCCAGTCAGTACCTCGTCATGATTAAGATCAGTGGCAAGATTTAAAAGCTCTGCCAGCGCAGGTTCAGGACTTTGCTGTTGTTGTAATTGTTGTCCGAGTAAAACCAATGGCTTGAAGTCGACCTGATGGGCCTGAACGGCCTTAAAGTCATGCGCAAGTTTAAAGCGATAAAGATTAAAAACCGTCTGTACATAACGCTGAATATCAGCATTTAAAGTAATCGTGCCTGCAATCACACGATTTAAAGTATCTTCAACTGTCCATGCCAGCTCACCTGAAGACTTCGCGCCGACCATTCTTCCAGAACCTTTTAAAGTATGGAAATGACGGCGAATATCGGTCAGCACATTCTGCTGATGTGGCTGTTCTTTCCATTGAACAAGTAATGGTTCTAACTCAACAAAGATCTCATCTAATTCTTCAATAAAAATTTCAAGAATCTCTGCATCTTGTTCAAGATAACTGTCTTCAGGAAGCGTCATCGTTTCAACTAACGTTTTTAATATTTGTTTCATAGCTGCTTCTTTCGTTTTTATCCACCAACGTGGGTAAAAATTACGTCTATCTATCACACAAGATGTAGTTCCACTTCGCCATCACCTTGTTGAGATATCCAACACATCTAAAATGGAAAGACAGACACCCCCATCTGCCTTTCCAATTCGTTTTACTCAGGTAACTTAAAGTCAGTTACTGATTCACGTAACGATTCAGCCATATTTGCCAACTCAGAGACTGAGCGTGCTGTATCAAACGTTGCTGTTGTCGTTTGTGACGTAATTTCCTGTACAACATTCATCGTGGTTGCAATATGACTTGCAGAAGCAGACTGAAGTTTTGCTGCATCCGAAATGCTTGCAATCAGTTTCGCCAAGTCACCCGATACTGTTTGAATCTCATCCAGTGCAATACCCGCATCTTTTGCCAGATTCGCACCACGAACAACCTCAGAAGTGGTTTGTTCCATCGAGATTACAGCTTCGTTGGTATCCGTTTGAATGGTTTTAACCAGACTTTCAATCTGTTTGGTTGCTGATGCAGAACGTTCTGCAAGACGCTGTACTTCATCGGCTACGACCGCGAAACCACGACCTGCTTCACCGGCCATCGACGCCTGAATTGCTGCGTTTAATGCCAGAATGTTGGTTTGGTCGGCAATATCGTTAATCAACGAGACAATGTTACCAATCTCTTGAGAAGATTCACCCAGACGCTTAATACGTTTCGAGGTTTCCTGAATCTGTTCACGAATGTGATCCATACCTTCAATTGAACGGTTTACCACTTGTGCACCATTGGTCGCAATCTGTACCGAACGTTGTGCTACATCAGCAGATTCAGATGCGTTGGCAGATACCTGGTCAATGGACAGTGCCATTTCATTCATCGCTGCCGAAGCACCAGCAATTTCTTGTGCCTGATGTTCAGAAGCTTCAGCTAACTGGTTGGTAATGTTCTGGGTATCTTGGGTATAGCGTGCCACTTCTTGCGATGTATCCGTGATTCGCGATACAAGGTCACGTAACTGATCGATCGCAAAGTTAATCGAGTCGGCAATTGCGCCTGTAAAGTCCTCAGATACTGTCGCATAAGAACGTAAGTCACCATCTGCCAAGTCCGCGATCTCATCAAGTAAACGTAAAATCGCATTCTGGTTACGGTCATATTCGTCTTGTAAACGGGTGACACGTTCTTTATCGGTGTTACTACGTAAAGCAAGTAATTGTAGTGCAGAGAAAACCAGCAAGCCTAAAGCACCAATCAGTACGATACCTGCAATCACATTGCCCCAGCCACCTTCCGCTTTATTTGATAAGGCATTTAAAGAGTTCAACAGTGCATCAGATTGAGAGAAGATTTGCGAAGATGCCTGACGTACGCGCACGATCTGGTTCGCGTTTTGCAATACCGTTGCCGCTGCAGATTTCAATACGGCGTCATAGTCAGATTTAATGCTGTCTACAGACTCACGTAAAGCAGCCGAACTAATACGGTCTACGCCCAGTTCAGAACTACCGTTTAACTGTGCATTTAAATACACACCAAAGGTATCAATATCGGCACCGAAGTCATTTGCAGAAACGCTAGAATTATCTGTACCAACCAATACCGAGTTGATCGAACGTAAAATACGTTCAGCAATAAACACCTGGTTCTTGGTGATAATTACCTGACTACTCGGCATGTTCTCACGCACCATCTGGTCAACCATCAGGTTATATTCAGCCTGAATCTCAGGGATGGTATCGCTAATCGCAATGTTGGTATCATAAAGCTGATTAATGACTTTCTGTTGTGATGCAATCAGGTCAATATTTTTAGAGATTCCGCCCCAAAGCTCATTCACCTTCTTGTATTCATCTGAGCCTTTACCATAGACACTTTCAACCGTTTCAAGGTTTTCAGTAAATTGCTTTTCCGATTCAACCAGCTTTTTCATCTCTTCAGGTTTACCCGAAGCTGTCGCTTCTGTCGCCTGACGTGAAATGGTTTGCGATAACAAACGCAATTCACCCAGACTACGGGTTAACTGGTTTGAACGCGGTACACTAACGAACAAGTAGATTAAGAGGATGACTGCAAGGGCCAAAGCAATTAAAGCACGATAGATAATCGGTTTTGATTTCTCAGTTTCACCGAATAAACGGGAGAACTGATCGAGTTGCGTTCGTATATTATCGAGAAACGCTCCACCCTTTTTCAGCCCCGCACTATCACTACCATTCTTTTTTTTAAGTTTAAAGCCCATGTCAGCTTCTCCCCGAAATACGCCTTTATCTTCCGTAGCGTATTAAATTAGTTTATAAATTTTATTGATGCATTCATGTATTGAGGATTTTTTAATAATCGGCTCAATAAGAACACATGCCATTGTTGATTATGTTGGTGGAAATGACCTTGGCAATAGTCTTTTAACTTATTATCCAGATCATTATTTTGAGAGAAAAAACTCTTTTTATTAAAGTGCTGAATCCCCAAAACCTGATCAACGACCAACCCCACATAATGATCTTGATGGCTAATACAAATCACTTTTTGCGTCGGAGAAAACTGGCTTCTTTGCCCTGAAATAAAATGTGTTAAATCAGAAACCGAAAGCAGTCTTCCACGAATATTTGCCAAACCACGTACCCACGCCTGAGTATTTGGTACCGGTGTATATTTCGGAGGATAAATTACCTCAGAAATTTCCCCCAATGGCGCAACAAAATATTGCCCCAACATCTCAAATGCAATGCCCGACCAACGGTTCGTTTCATTTTGAGTTGAAGTATATTGTTTATTGCCTCGCTTGGATAAACGAAGCAACTCGATAAATCCATTTGCTGCCATACCCTATCCCGTATTGAATAATGAGAAGGCTCACATTGAGCGAATTAACTTAATAATTGTTTAATCACATCAATAAGTTGTTGTTCATCTACAGGCTTGGTCAAATAGTCACAAGCACCCTGACGTTTACCCCAAACACGGTCAGTTGCCTGATCTTTGGTACTAACGATCACCACAGGAATATGCTGTGTGTCTTTACCTTTGCTGATTTGACGGGTTGCCTGAAAGCCATTCATCCCTGGCATAACCACATCCATAAGCACTAAATCAGGTAATTCTGCTTGTGCCAAGGTCACCCCATCTGCACCATTGGTTGCTTCAATTACATCATAACCGTGCTTTGTTAAAATTTCTCTAAAGCGAAAAGTTTCAGTAGGTGAATCATCTACAATAAGTATGCGAGCCATTTTTTCCTCAATCTTTAATTTTATGCGCTAACGTGGTTGCGAATCGCGTTTAACAACTCATCTTTACTGAATGGCTTGGTTAAATACTCATCCGAACCCACGACACGGCCTTTCGCCTGATCAAACAAACCGTCTTTGCTTGACAACATAATGACTGGAATATTTTGATAATTTAGAGAGTTTTTAATTAATGCGCAGGTTTGGTATCCGTCTAAACGAGGCATCATGATGTCAACAAAAACGATATCCGGATTAGCTTCTGCAATTTTTGATAATGCTTCAAAGCCATCAACCGCAGTAATGACTTCACAGCCTTCACGTTGCAATAACGTTTCAGCTGTACGACGAATCGTTTTAGAATCGTCAATCACCATCACCTTTAAATTTTGAAATTTATCTTCCATTTATTGTCCTGCCCCAATACTCAATACAAATTATGGTTGGTTTAATTTGTTTTATACAGATCAGTTGATATTTTTAACATATCTTTACTTGCATTATCAATGAAGTTTTTTGAACCAACCTATCAGTTTCTCTAAACAATCCTAAGCAGATCACACTTTTAATTAAATTCCTAATTTTTTTGCCTAATAAGTATTTTTAAATGTATAAATTAGCACTAATATACAACTGATTATTATTTAAAAATAAGTGATTTAATTAACTTTTTTCGGGGAATGTAATGGCTGGTTCGTTAAAGTGCGGTTTCCGCATTCGTCACTTTACAACGATTACGCGTACTTACATCTGCTCATTTTTTCTATTTTTTGTTGCAAGCTCAACCTTTGCCGTAGTGGAACCCACCAAAGCCACTTGGTACCGCTATTATGACAAGAACGGCGTTGCCAATGTCAGCACCTCTGTCACCCCTGAACACATCCGTTATGGTTATGAAGCGCTTGACCGCAATATGCAGGTGATTAAGCGTAATCGACCTTATAATGCTACTGTTGATGCGCAACAATCTGCTCAACGTGAATCTGTTGCCCGTCGTCGGGAACAGGATCTAAGATTAAAACGTGCTTATGGCAATACCCAGATCGCCACCGCCAAACGTGATCAGATTTTAGTGAATTTAAAGAAACAGCTAAATTATCAACAAGAGCAGTTACAGCAACTGCAAAAAGACAAGATTGCTTTTAAGCGTCAGGAAATGGATTACCATCGTAAAGGTGAAATGCTGCCAGCCCAATTAAAAAGTAATCTGGAAAATAATTCCAAGAATATTGATAACGTCAAAAAAACCGTTGAAAGCCTGCGCAATGCCTACCATAAAACAGAAATTGAATACGCAGATATCATTAGCCGTTTAAAGACACTGGAATAAAACGTAGCCATTAAAAGTAAGAAATTACAGCACCAATTCTGCTTTTATCTCATCTAAATGACTCTACATTTTCAACATTTAAATACATTGCAGTGGTTTATACTGCGCTAAATTGAATGATTCATGTCATAATGCCAACAGCTCAAAGTGAGCCTATTATTTTTGCTCCTTGTTGTAGCATCTAAATAACACTTAACTTTAGGACAGTTTCCATGCGCGCAAGCCGCTTTTTATTTGCAACGTTAAGAGAAACCCCAAATGATGCTGAGGTCATTTCACACCAGCTCATGTTACGTGCGGGGATGATTCGTAAATTAGCTTCAGGCTTATACTCTTGGTTGCCCATGGGAACGCGCGTTTTAAAGAAAGTAGATGCGATTGTGCGCGAAGAAATGAACCGTTCAGGTGCATTAGAAGTCTTTATGCCTGTAACGCAACCTGCTGCGCTTTGGGAAGAGTCTGGTCGTTTTGAACAATACGGCCCAGAATTATTACGTTTTAAAGATCGTCATGATAATCCATTCGTATTGGGTCCAACCCACGAAGAAGTAATTACCGATTTGGCACGTAATGAGCTGAAAAGTTATAAGCAATTACCCCTGAATTTTTATCAGATCCAAACCAAATTCCGTGACGAAATTCGTCCACGTTTTGGGGTAATGCGCTCTCGTGAATTCATCATGAAAGATGCGTATTCATTCCATACAGATCAGGCATCATTGCAAGAAACCTATGATGTGATGTATGACACCTATAGCCGTATCTTTACCCGCTTAGGTCTGGATTTCCGTCCAGTACAGGCAGATACAGGTTCAATCGGTGGTTCAGCTTCACATGAGTTCCATGTACTTGCAGCCAGTGGTGAAGACGATATCGCGTTCTCAACTGAATCTGATTATGCAGCCAATGTTGAAATGGCTGAAGCAGTTCTAGTAGGTGAACGTGCTACCGCGACTCAAGCTTATACGCTTGTCGACACACCAAATCAGAAAACCATTGCAGATGTTTGCCAATTCCTGAATGCAGATGCAAAGCAATCGGTCAAAGCATTATTGGTGCAAGGCCCAACGGATGAAAAAGGCAATACACCAGTGGTTGCCCTGTTCTTACGTGGTGACCATGAGCTGAATGATATTAAAGCTGAAAAACATCCATTAATTGCTGCACCTTTGACTTTTGCAACTGAAGCACAGTTACAAGAACATGGTTTGACTGCTGGCTTCTGTGGTCCACAAGGTCTGGTTGAAAAAGGCTTAACAGTTATCGTAGATCGTGCAGCATCGGTATTGGCTGATTTTGTTGCTGGTGCCAATGAAGTGGACAAACATGCGACGGGTGTAAACTGGGATCGTGATGCCAAATTCACAGAAGTATTCGACTTACGTAATGTCATCGAAGGCGATCCATCTCCAGATGGTAAAGGCACACTTCAAATCAAACGTGGTATTGAAGTCGGTCATATCTTCCAGTTAGGCACCAAATATTCAGAAGCCTTAAACTGTAAAGTATTGGGTGAAGATGGTAAGCCATTAACCGTGACAATGGGTTGTTATGGCATTGGTGTAACACGCGTAGTAGCGGCTGCTATTGAACAAAACTTCGATGACAAAGGCATTATCTGGCCACAAGCGATTGCACCTTTTGAAGTGGCAATCGTACCGATGAATGCACACAAGTCACCGCGTACACTCGAAGCCGCTGAAGCCCTTTATGCAGAACTGCAAGCACAAGGCTACGACGTGTTACTGGATGACCGTAATGAACGTCCAGGGGTGAAATTCTCTGATCTTGAATTGATGGGGATTCCACATCGTATCGTGATTGGTGAAAAAGGTCTGGATGCAGGCACTTTTGAATACAAAGGCCGTCGCGATGCAGAAGCAAGCAATCTGACTAAAGAAGAGTTAATGGCAAAACTTGTCCGTTAATCTGCATAACAGATGTAAAAAAAGCCGTTTAATTTAAACGGCTTTTTTTATGGTTCAATTACACGGTTAAATCTTTTACGGTTTCAGATGGACCATTATTTTTAACAGATTCAATGCCCTTGTCACGCGACTGCTCACTCGCGTAAAGCTGACTGGTACCAATCACCTGATGATTCGCTGCTTTTAAATTAAAATACGGCTTGTCATTTTTTGAAGTTAAACGCTCATAACGGGCATCTTCTGGACTATTTTTCTGAACAGATGCAATGCCATTCATTGCCGCTGCTTTGGTCTTATATAATTCACTATTTAAAACTGGCTCACCATTTCCTGCTTTGAGTACAAAACGGTATTGCCCATCGCTCGCCTGACTTACTTCGAACCATCCTGCCATAAGGACCTCTATTATTGGAGTTACATTTTGATTGTTATCTCATCCAATATAGATCAGCAATTGCCGTTTAAGAAGATTAAATTTTGTTCGTTTTTGGTAATTTACTTTATAACTTAGTTTTCAAATTAAGCTAAGTTATAAAGTACTGATTCCTCGAGCTACTCGCTTTCTTTTAAATGTCTGCGTAATATTTTTCCAATATTTGATTTCGGAATTTCACTCACAAATTCGATATATTTTGGACACTTATATGCAGTCAAATTGGCTTTCGCATAAGTTAAAATTTCATCAGCCGTTAAAGATTCGTCTTTTCTAACAATAAAGACTTTAGGTACCTCACCCGATTTTTCATCTTTTATACCAATGGCCGCCACCTCAAGAACTTTAGAATATTGCGCCATCACTTCTTCAATTTCTCTTGGATACACATTAAAGCCAGAAACCACGATCATGTCTTTTTTTCTATCAATCAGCTCAATATATCCCTGCTCATCCATTATTCCGATATCACCTGAACGAAAAAGCTGAGTTTGAGTCATTGCCTGTGCGGTTTCTTCTATTTTTTTCCAATATCCCTGCATCACCTGAGGACCACGTATGGCCACCTCGCCCGCCTGACCATAAGGCAGCTCATTGCCCTGTTCATCAATAATCACCACATCTGTTAAGGGAACAGGAATACCCACCTTTCCGCTGAAAGTCGTTTGACCTTTGGGATTAAAAGTTGCCAACGGACCCGTCTCTGAAAGACCATAAACCTCACAAATAATATTGCCCGTCAGTTGCTGCCATAGCTCTGCCGTGGCCTGTAAAGTCGGCATCCCCCCACTCACGGCAAGTTTAAAATCAGAAAAGTCGATGGTTTTAAATGCAGGCTGATTTGCGAGTGTATTGAATATGGTATTTACGCCAGGAAATACATGTGGCGAATAACGATTCCAGGTTTCGAGAATGTAATTGATCTCTCGTGGATTCAGTATCAATACCACGGTTTGCCCAGAATATAAGCTATATAAGATACTAAATGAAAATGCAAATATATGATAAAAAGGCAGAATACATAAAATTCGGCTACTGCCACCTTCCGCTGATAACACCAGATTGGGAGAAAAAGCAGCATCCATCTGCAAGGTATTAATAAACAAATTCCCATGCGTTAGGATCGTGCCTTTAGATAGCCCTGTGGTTCCACCCGTATACTGAAGTAAAGCAATATCTTTCAGCTCTAGTTCAGGTCGCTGATAATCAAGTGAACTGGTCTCATTTATAATATTTTTGAAATGATAGGTACGTCCTGTAAATACAGGTTGATCTGCTTTATTTTCTTTTAAATGTGGATATTTAGCTAATGTGTCTTCAGTCAACAAATCTGAAATTGATGTTTGAATAATCGTTTTAACTTTTGTTTGTGCTTCAATTTCCTGAAAAGTTGCAACCGCGGCATCAATCATAATCAGTGCTTCCGCGCCTGAATCATTTAATTGATATTGCAGTTCACGAGCAGTGTACTGAGGATTAACATTAACCGCGATATAACCTGAACGAAGAATGGCACATGCAATGACTGGGTATTGCAATACATTAGGCAGCATGATTGCGATGCGTGTTTGCTTGGGCAAATTTAATTGTTGTAAATAACTGGCAAATCGAAGACTAAGTTCATCCAGTTCTGCATAAGAAAGTATTTGATCGTGAAAAATAAAAGCAGCAGCATGACGATATTGCTGAAAAGATTGCTCAAGCATCTCAAGGAGAGATTCATGTTGAGCGGGTAACTGTAACTGATGAGAAATATTATACTTCTGGTATTCATTATGCCAAGGACGATTAATTTTCATTTATAAAGTCTATTTATTGAGTGAAATTTCAAGTATAAATTTTTCTACTCAAATAAAGTGGCTGCTTATGTAAAAGAATGTGAACTACACCACATAGCATAGCCACATAAAACTTATGATAATTTTTAATACTTTAAATTGAACATCGATCTCTATATTTATTTTTGCCGAGCAAATATATTTCTTTTGAGTGGTAAGGGCTCAATATTCTTTATTTAAACGTATACATAAAGCGAAAATAAAAATGGCTTTAAGCTAAAAGCAGAAAGGAGCATTTATATGCTCCTTTCCAAGTCTATTTAATTAAACTTTTTTCACAAACTCAGACTTCAGTTTCATTGCACCGACGCCATCAATTTTACAATCAATATTATGACCATCGCTTGCATCTGGCACTAAACGAATACTTTTTACTTTGGTACCCACTTTAACAACAGATGATGAACCCTTAATTTTCAAATCTTTAACAACAGTGACGCTATCTCCATCGGCTAAAACATTGCCATTTGCATCTTTAATAATGTCTTGTACTTCAGTAGCCTGACTCTCGCCTTCTTTCCATTCATGTGAGCACTCAGGGCAAATCAATAAATCGCCATCTTGATAAGTATATTCTGATTGGCATTGTGGGCAATTTGGAAAAGACATAAAAAAATCTCAAAAAGGCTATTATGAGGGATAGATGCCTTTTTTCAAAACTTTAAGGTTGAATGTCCTTCCCAAGCAAATAATTCTTTAAGACCAGCGCATGATTTAACTCAGGATCTTTAGCCGCATAAATCAGGGTTAACTGCTCATGTTCTGCCATCTGTCTAAGTTCGTTTACATTTGGATTGCCTTCAAGCTCCTGATAATAACCTTCCTGAAAACTCAACCAATGCTCAGCTTTATGACAAAACGCCTTTCTTAATTCAGTGGAAGGCGCAATGTCCTTAAGCCATAAATCCAGCTGTGCACGCTCTTTGGAAATCCCTCGGGGCCACAACCGATCAACCAGCACACGCTGGCCATCAGTTGCTGCAACAGGATCATAAATACGTTTAATTGCAATCAGCACATTACTCTCCTGTTGGGCTTCTGCTTAGCTTTCCATTGAAATATCAATCACCTGACCTTTCGCATCAAAGCTAACACAAATCACATATTGGGTAATCTCATCCGGCAAAGTGAAATCCAGCATTTCACGGCTATCGATCTCATCACTTTCCCATTGGTCGGCAAGCACCAATAAATCCAGAACCTGTAACGGTGTAGGTACAGCGCTTCCAAAATATTTTTTCCAATAATCAGGCTCAATTTCTTCAAGATGATGCTGGATAAATAACTCCACACTATCTTCTGCTTGCTGATTTTCTAAAGCTGCCCGCATTGCAACACGCGCAAGCTGTTCTCGTCCTTTAACAATTGCTTGTTCAGACATTTGATTCTCCAATTTAATTTATTCATCCAATATTTTTTTGTTTTTCTCACTCAACCGATTTTACTTAACGAAAGTCTTTATTCGTCAGGTATATCCGCTTGAACCAACAAGCCTAATAAATACAAGGATTCTTGCCACCCAAGATAACAGGCTTCCACAGGAATCACATCTGGGATACCAGCTTGCGTAATATGCACCTCAGTACCTACAGCAACGGCTTTTAACTCAATCGTAACCTGAATATCACCAGGCAAATTTGGATCATCGAATCTATCGGTATAACGCAGCAGCTCATTCGGGACAATTTTAATATATTTCCCACCAAATGAATGGCTACGTCCTGTCGAAAAATTGGTAAATGACATTTTATAAGTTCCACCTTCCTGTGGATCCAGATGGTGGACTTTTGCGGTAAATCCATGGGGTGGTAGCCATTTTACCAACGCGTCAGGATCAAGAAAGGCTTTAAAAACACGCGCTGGGGGCGCACTCAATACTCGATGTAGTTTTACTGTTCCAGTCATTATTGTTCTCCCATATCACGATCATTGTGTTTGGTCGATTTATCATAGCGACTTGGCATGTGAATGCTATGCCACTGATCTTTCATTTGAACACGATTATCGAGAATCTAAAGCTGCTTTTTTGTGAAAAATGGCGCAAAATAACAGTCCATATTTTAGTGATCAGAATGCAGCTTAGGATTGATCTATGAGTCAACTTGCTTTTACTGCTTTTAGCTTAAATGGTGTAGATGCGCAAAAATTTTTACAAGGCCAAGTCACCATTCATGTTGAACGCTTACCAGAAAATGAAAGTCGCTATACTGCTATTTGTGATTTAAAAGGACGTATTCATTTTGGTCTATGGATTAAAAAATTAAATCCAGAAAGTTTTGAGTTAGTGACCACTCAAGACCAAGCCGAAGAATGTGCCAAGCATATTAAAAAGTTTGGTGCTTTTTCCAAAATGAAATTAGAAGAAACAGGTTCGGTTTTCCCAACAGTCAATGATATTCAAACCGATTTTTCTTCAACAGAAACAGATATCAATGCTTGGCAAATTCAAGCAATTCAATCTGGACAAGCATGGATTCAGCAAAGTACTGAACACTTGTTCCAACCACAAGAATTACGCCTGCATCAACGTGATGGTGTCCATTTCGATAAAGGCTGTTACTTAGGTCAGGAAATCGTGGCACGTCTTTGGTTTAAAGCAAAACCAAAACACTGGTTACACCTTATACAGGCTCAAGCGGATCTGCCAGCACCTGCAACCCAACTGAGCAAAGATGTTGAAGTGGTCAATAGCATCGCATTTGAAGATGGCTATCTAGCGCTCGTGATTGCCAAACCTGCTGCACTTGCAGAACTTGGCGTGACTGTTCTGGACTTGCCTGAAGCATTGAATGGCGATGTGGCAAGACCTCAATAACACCTCATCCATATAACATAATGTATTGATTAGCCTCCAAAACTGGAGGCTTTTAGTTACTTTTGAAACAGCAACGATATAAATAAAAACATACTCACCTTGCAACAATCCAAATGACTTCAACAGCACTACCAATTCTATTTAAAATAAAGTTGAAATCCCGTTCTTGTCGAAAATAGAAATGAGCGGTATTGTTCATCTATCCTCAACTCAACTGATTTCTAATGAAAATAATGATCAAAACACTGCTTTCAGCACTCACCTTGAGCCTGATTGGTTTACAAACAGTCCATGCAGACAGTAAAACGCTTGAACAAAACTTCAAAAAAAATTATCCAGAGATTCCTGTCAAATCAGTAAATACATCACCATTACCGGGGATTTATGAAGTTTATGCAGCAGGTAAAATTATCTATACCGATGAAACAGCCAAATATCTTTTTTTCGGTAATTTACTCGATGTACAAAACAAAAAGAATCTGACTGAAGATCGCTTAGCCGAGTTAAGCAAGATTGATATTAAGCAACTCCCTCTTGATCAAGCGATTAAATATGTAAAGGGTAAAGGCGAACGCACACTCTATGTGTTTAGCGATCCTGATTGCCCTTACTGCCAAAAGCTCGAGCAGAATATGACCTCAATAGACAATGTCACCGTCTATTTATTCTTGTTCCCACTTAAAAATTTACACCCTAAAGCTGAAGCTGTTGCCAATAAAATCTGGTGTGCTAAAAATCAGTATGAGGCTTGGGAAGATTATATGTTGCATCGTAAAGCACCAAAAAATGCGACACAATGCGAGACACCTATACAAAAAAATTTAGCCTTAGGACAGAAGCTGCAAATTGATGGAACACCTACATTATTCCTGCAAAATGGAATGAGACTTTCTGGTAGCCCGCAAAATGCTGAGCAGATTGAACAGCTTTTACAAGAAGCTAGCAGCAAGAAATAAAGATAAAATATGGAGGCTTGTTGACTCTTTTGCCAGCAAGGAGTCGCAAGTCTTTCTCTAAAAAATCAATTATACTCATTTGATTTTAAATAAATTATAATAATAAAAAAGATCAAAACTCGCTTTTCCCCCTGCCAAGATTTATACAAATTCCTTATTTACATTTTGGCGCAAGCTTTTATGATGAGAACAGCATATTGAGTTCTGCTATGCAAAGGATGAAAGCAGATCAACATGAGAAAGGAAAAATAAAGATGAAAAAATTGCTCATTGCGAGTTTAATCACCCTTGCAAGCCACACTGCCTTCGCCGCTGACAGTAAAAATGCTACCACTGATGTGTTTGCAAAAGCCACTCAACTCTATGACGCAAAAGACTACAATGCTGCCTTTCAGGAAATGCACCGTCTGGCAGATACAGGAAATACCCAAGCGATTTATAACCTCGGTTATATGCACCAGATGGGACAAGGAACAAATAAGGACGATAGAAAAGCTTTGCAATACTATCAGGATGCATCTAACAAGGGCTATGGCAAAGCCAGTTTCACGCTTGCCCAGCTCTATCACACAGGTGATCTAGGTGTCGCGAAAAGCGATCAGAAATATAAAGAGTATTTGGATAAAGCTTCGAATCAAGGTTCAGAAGAAGCGATTGTTGAATCTGCAAATATATTATTCAGACAAGGTAAGCCTGAATACGACCAGATGGCTGTGCAGAAACTATTGCCCTTGTTAAGAAAGAACTATTACCCAGCTGTGCATTTAAAAGCGATTTATGATTTAAGCTTGGGGGTAAAAAACAAAAATCCATTTATGCAGCAACAGTCAGTTGAAACACTTAAAGATTTAGCGAAAAAAGGATATGCACCTTCTCTAATGGTATTAGGAAATATGCTAGCGAATGGCGGGATTGTTACACAAAATCTGGAGGAATCCAGATCAATTTTCAGTGGCTTAGCTAAACAGAATTATCCGAATGCAAAAGAGTCTTTAGCTAAAGTTGATGAAGCGATTGCTGCGAAAAAAGCTGCAGCAGCTCAGACACCTAAAAAATAATTTATGCAGCAGCACTTCACTATGCAAGTGCTGCTGCATATGACTTAGAATTGCTTGCTGACTTTAATTCCCGCACTCCAGTTACGACCATCGGCAGGTTCAAAGAAACGGCTGCTTCCTTCGTTGACAATCACTGAGCCTGCATAGTTTTTATCGAACAGATTATCTACACGCGCAAAGCCATTAATGCCCCAATCAGCACGTTTCCATGCATAACCTGTATAAATTGATGCCACAGTATAGCTTGCAGCAACATCGCTATTGATATCATTGACATAGACCTTATCCATAAACTGGGTATCAAGTCCTGCATAGAAACCTTGCTCTGGCTGCCACGCTAAACCAATAAAGGCTTGATTCTTAGCAATTCCGGGAATTGCATTGCCTTCTGGAATCTCTGCAACTTTCCCAACCGCAGGCACTTTCGAATCAAAAGTTGCATCTAAATATGCATAGCTCGCATTCACTGCTAAGTCTTTCCAAAGCTTCTTATTCCATGCAAATTCAACACCTTTACGTAGGGTTTTATCCGCATTACGGAATGTCGCACGGCCACCCATGCTTTCGGCTGCCACAATGTCATCTTTGGTTTCGATATAGAAGGTCGCCAAGTTAAAATCACCCAGCGTATTTGAAGATTTTAAACCGAGTTCATAGTTATCACTTTTCGATGGTTTTAAATCGAGCGTACTTGCGCCACCTTGTGCAGGATAAGCCATTTCAGTAAAAGTCGGTGTTTCAAACCCTTTGGCATAGCTCGCGTAAGCCAGCACTTCTGGGATGATTTGCCAGCTTAATGCAACTGAAGGTAATACCTCTTCGTATGTTGTCTTACCGCTGTTATCACCGTTCAGACCAACGATATAATGATCTTTCGACTTGTAATGCACATTGCTATAACGTACCCCTGTATCTAAACGCATGGTTGGTAAAAAAGACCAAGATGCTTGTAGATAAGGATCGACATTCCACAAAGTATTGCGTTCATCACGGCGCACAGCACCTTTTATACCTTTATCACCCGCATCATTAAAGTTTAGATAGCCTTGTCGATCTTCGTTCATTGCATCGATCGCAACACCCGCACTAAATTGGGTATTCGGTAGTAAATCTTTTCCTGTCCAGCGGAAATCAGCACCATAATAATCACGCTTAAAATCAATCACGCCACCAGCTTGATAGGGTGTGTTTGGATTCTTCTGTACCGTATCTGGAATAGACTGGTATTGTGTTACCTGACGTTGCCCAATATAAGTCATCGCATACAATTCATTTTGATCATTAATTGGTTTTGACCAAGTCAAACCTGTCTGAGTTTGATCAATTGTTTTGCGGGCATTGTAATCCAGAACATTTTTAGCAACCTGTTTGGGATTCTTTTCCCAATCAGCACGGGTTAAACCGCCCGGATCATCTGCATCAATCTTGACATAGTTCGTGACCCAGTTGATCTTACTACCATCATCGAGATTCCATGTCAGCTTGGCATTGCTTAAAACTTTATTTGCGCCACTATGGTCACGATAGCCATCGGTATCGAAATAAGAGGAGCTGACGATATAACTCGGTTCGTTCTGGTTTTTAGCGCCCCCCTGTAACACGATACCTGCACGATTTTTATTATGGCTACCACCCGCATAACTCATCTCAATAGAATCTTTACCCTGCCCCTCTCGAGTTGTTGCCAAAATCGCCCCACCCGATGAGTTACCATACAGCGATGAAAATGGCCCCGTTAAAACTTCAAGATGGCTCAAGCTCCCCAAATCAATATTTGAGGTTTGACCTTGACCATCTGGCATCGTTGCTGGAATACCATCAGTATATAAACGAATCCCGCGCACACCAAATGTTGAACGTGCACCAAAACCACGCATCGAGAGCTGCAAATCTTGAGCATAATTTTCACGATTACGTAACTGAACGCTTGGAATGCCTTTAACAACTTCGGTTAAATTGACCTGC
This sequence comes from Acinetobacter sp. NRRL B-65365, assembly GCF_001605865.1. NCBI lineage: Bacteria > Pseudomonadati > Pseudomonadota > Gammaproteobacteria > Moraxellales > Moraxellaceae > Acinetobacter > Acinetobacter sp. NRRL B-65365. The sequence continues at coordinate 102,977 of NZ_LRPD01000001.1, forward strand.
GCTGATTGATCATTTTTAGGTATATCGACTCTAAAAATGGATGCAGGCGTTTCCATATAAGTGGTATCTGTACGTGTTGCTTCAACTTTAATCGTCGGAAGTTGCACCGTTGACTCTGAATCAGATTCAGCTGCCCATGTAAAAGAGCTACCCGCCCCCATGCACATGGCTACGCAACCATAGAGGAGGTTAATTTTCAATGAAGGCATGAAGATTCCTTATTTCTCAAAAATAAAAAGCGGAGTGTAAAAGTAAGATTATGATTATTTTATATTTATCTTACATATTTAACCCTTGCTACAACGGTCAAGATTAAGATTGGCCTAGATTAGCAAATAAAATTAAATACCAGCATAATTGTAAGTCAAACATTTGCCCTCATTGTATTGTTGTTGAAACAACTTGAGTACACCATGCCCGAACTTCCTGAAGTTGAAACTACCAAAACCAGTTTACTCCCGCTACTAGAGCAACGCGTTCAAGCTGTTCAAGTCTTTAATTCGAGCTTACGCTGGCCCATCCCCAATGATCTGGAAAAATTGGTGGGGCAACGTTTAACAGCGCTTAAGCGTCGTTCCAAATATATTCTGGCCGAATTTGAACAAGATCAGATGCTTTGGCATTTAGGTATGTCAGGTAGTTTCCGCCTGTGCCAGCCGAGTGATGAATTGAGAAAGCACGATCACCTCATCATTGACTTTGAAAATCAACAGCTCCGTTATCATGATCCACGGCGTTTTGGCTGTATTCTTTGGCTCGATCCAGATAATCAAAGCAAGCTGATTGATACACTAGGTCCAGAACCTCTGAGTGAAGATTTTAATGCCAATTATCTGCGTGAAAAGCTCAGTAAAAAAAATGTCGGCATTAAAATTGCTTTAATGGATAACCATGTGGTGGTTGGTGTTGGCAATATTTATGCAACTGAAAGCCTGTTCAATATTGGCGTGCATCCAGCACAACCAGCGTCTACCTTAAGTAAGGTACAAGTGGAAAAGCTGGTGATTGAAGTTAAACGCATCTTAAAACAAGCCATTGAATTAGGTGGTTCAACTTTACGTGATTACAGTAATGCGATGGGTGAAAACGGATATTTCCAACAAACCCTCCTCGCTTATGGTCGTGCTGGAGAAATGTGCGTTAATTGCGAGACCACATTGGAAAACTTGAAGTTAGGTCAACGTGCCAGTGTATTCTGCCCACAATGCCAGCCTTTAAAGCGAAAGAAAACCTAAACGATTTAAGATGTATTGAAGGAGAACAACTTTATGCAAACTGCAATTGTTCGACATATCCTCGTAAAAGATAAAGATTTGGCTGAACAGCTGAAAAAACGCATTCAGTCAGGCGCTGATTTTGCCAAAATTGCCAAGCAATATTCTACCTGCAACTCTGCCAAACGTGGTGGCGAGCTCGGTGAAGTGAGAAAGGGTCAGTTGGTTCCTGTCATTGATAAACTGGTATTTACTGCAGCAGAACGGGTTTTACATGGCCCTGTAAAAAGCCAGTTTGGTTTTCATCTATTGGAAGTTAAATTCCGTATGGGAAATTTAAGGTAAGCAGATCGAGCTTAAACTGGCCGTTAAGCTCACCTCTTTTCCGACTACACTTGTTCTTTCATGACATAAGTCCATGCGGTAATGGTTTCATCTGTTGCTAACTGGACTTGAGTTTGTACTCTTTGATATTGCATGCCTTCAAAATCATCCAGCATTTGCCAGTTCTGTTCTAGTTTTTCAGTACTAAACAAATAGCCTTCAACCAAAGGGTCATTCGGGTTTAAAACGATTGCAGGCAAACCTTGATCTGGCCCCCAGTCAAGGATATGAATGGTTCCATGAACCATAGCAGGCTGCCAGTCTCCCCCAATCTCCCCTAAAATATGTGCATTTTCGCGATTTGGACATAAAGTGCCATATACAAATAATCGATTCATCAATCTCTCCCCTTTTTAATCTGCACCGTATCTTAAAATGAAAATGTGCATCATCCCCTATCTATTTTGCCGACAATAAAAAACGGCATCTAAGATACCGTTTTTTCATAAACTGAGTGATCAGCCTTGCTTTTTCAATTCATCACGAATTTCACGTAATAATTGAACATCTTCTGGTGTTGCTTCTGGCTCAGGCGCTGCTTCTTCTTGCTTACGAATACGATTCATCACTTTCACCAACAAGAATACGACCCAAGCCAATAGCAGGAAGTTAATCAAGATGGTTAAGAAGTTACCATATGCAAATACGTTCAATCCAGCATCTTGTGCCGCTTTAAGTGTTGTAATGTTGGTTGGGTTATCGCCCAAGATCAGGAACCAGTTGGTGTAGTCCACTTCACCACCCAAGATCCATGAAATCACTGGCATCACAATATCTTTTACCAATGAGTCAATAATTTTACCGAAAGCGCCACCAATGATGACACCAATCGCTAAATCCATCATATTGCCTTTGATGGCAAACTCTTTAAATTCTTTAATAATACTCATATCACTCTCCAGAGTTGAACTTGATCGCAGCCTGTTTTTGCATTGTTTATTACACAGACGCAGTTATTCATCATAATGAAGATAATTTAATATTTTTATGGAAAAAAGAAAGTCATTTCACACTTTAACAACATATTTTATCCCAATAAAAAGATGAACTTATAGAACTCATCCCAATGAATTTAAAGGTATAAAAAAACCGCTAAATAAATTTAGCGGTTTTTGCATTTTTCACAAAGAAAAATTATTTATCACGATTACGTTTACGTTCGTTTTCAGTTAAGTAACGCTTACGGATACGAATCGATTTTGGTGTTACTTCAACTAACTCATCATCCTGAATGAATTCAAGCGCTTGTTCAAGCGTGTATTCCATTGCAGGTGTTAAAGTTAAAGCTTCATCAGTACCTGATGCACGAACGTTAGTTAACTGCTTCGCTTTGGTTGGGTTTACAACCATATCGTCAGAACGCGAGTTAATACCAATGATCATACCTTCATACACTTCTAACTGTGGCTTAGCGAATAAGCGACCACGGTCTTGAAGTGTGAATAATGCATAGCCCAAGCAAGTACCTTGAACCATAGAAATCAACACACCATTTTGACGTTTCGCAACAGTACCTGCTTTTGCTGGACCGTAGTGCGAGAAGCTTGATGTCATGATCCCTGTACCTGAAGTCATGGTTAAGAATTCAGAACGGAAACCAATCAAACCACGTGAAGGTACAGTTGCTTCAATACGGATACGGCCTTTACCGTCAACTTCCATATTGGTCATTTCACCTTTACGGAAGCCCATTTGTTCCATTACAGAACCTTGATGCTGTTCTTCAACGTCAAAAGTTACATTTTCGTATGGCTCTTGTTTTTCGCCATCGATTTCTTTCATGATCACTTGTGGACGTGATACGCCCATTTCGAAGCCTTCACGACGCATGTTTTCAATTAAAACTGAAAGGTGAAGTTCACCACGGCCTGAAACCTTGAAACGGTCTGGGCTGTCAGTATCTTCAACACGAAGTGCTACGTTGTGAATCAATTCACGGTCAAGACGTTCACGGATGTTACGTGAAGTAACGAATTTACCTTCTTTACCAGCAAACGGTGAGTTGTTTACTTGGAAAGTCATCGATACAGTCGGTTCATCTACAGACAATGCTGGTAATGCTTCAACATTTTTAGGATCACAAATCGTGTCAGAAATGTTTAATGCATCAATACCAGTAATACAGATAATGTCACCAGCTGAAGCTGATTCAACATCAACACGCTCTAAACCATGGTAACCCATGATTTTTAAGATACGACCGTTACGTGTATTGCCATCTTTATCGATAACAGTAACAGGTGTATTTAATTTTACAGAACCACGTTGAATACGACCAACACCGATAACACCTACGAAACTGTTATAGTCAAGTGATGAAATCTGCATTTGGAATGGACCATCAACATCAACTGCTGGTGGTTCAACGATATCTACGATTGTTTGGAACAACGGCGTCATATCTTCCGCTAATTCTTCTGGTGAAGGACCTGCAACACCACGAAGACCAGAAGCATAGACAACTGGGAAGTCTAACTGTTCGTCGCTACCACCAAGATTATCAAACAAATCAAAAACTTGATCAATAACCCAGTCTGGACGCGCGCTAGGCTTGTCAACTTTGTTGATAATTACGATTGGTTTCAAACCACGCGCGAACGCTTTTTGCGTTACGAAACGAGTTTGTGGCATTGGACCTTCTTGAGAGTCAACAAGAAGTAATACACAGTCAACCATCGACATTACACGTTCCACTTCACCACCGAAGTCGGCGTGTCCTGGGGTGTCCACGATGTTAATGCGATATTCGGTGTTTGTACGTGCATCTAACCATTTGATTGCAGTGTTTTTTGCAAGAATGGTAATACCACGTTCAGACTCAAGCGCGTTAGAATCCATAACACGTTCAATCTCGCCTGCGCGATCACCAAGAGCACCTGATTGTTGTAAAAGTTTGTCGACTAGAGTCGTCTTACCATGATCGACGTGCGCAATAATGGCAATGTTACGGAGAGTTTTAATATCTGACATGTAATTCGATACGCTTTAAATTTGAGGGCAAATTATACAGAAAAATACTACACTTTAGTAGTGACAGTTTATTGACAGTGCACTTTTTTTCTGACGAAGTGTCATTGAATCGTTGGTAAAGCGAGCTAACTCTATTAGAATATTGGGCTAATGCCTCTCGCTTTTTATACTCCCATGTCGAATTCACAACCTCAGCAGCAGCTTGATCTGGTCTACGGACTCAATGACCGACCGAAACCTTTTGTTGCATTTTTAGCCGCTTTACAGCATCTTTTGGCGATTTTAGTCCCGATTGTTACTCCTGGATTATTGATTTGTCTGGCACTTGGCGTCTCTCGCGAAGACACCAACATGATCCTTTCCATGTCATTGATCATTTCGGGTATTGCAACATTCTTACAATGTAAAAAAGTTGGCCCATTTGGTGCAGGACTTTTAATTGTTCAGGGTACAAGTTTTAATTTTATTGGCCCAATCATCGGTATTGGTAGCGCAATGGTTGCGGCAGGCACCCCAGTTGAACAAGTGATGGCTGCCATTTTTGGTGTCGTCATTGCAGGTTCATTCATTGAAATGGGCGTTTCTCGAATTTTACCATGGGTGAAAAAGCTGATTACACCATTGGTGACAGGCATTGTTGTACTTCTGATTGGCCTAACCTTAATTAAAGAAGGTCTGATCAGCATGGGCGGTGGTTATACTGCAATGCAGGATAATACTTTTGCCAATGCCGATAACCTGATCATGTCATGTAGTGTGCTGGCTATTATCATCCTTCTTAACCGTATTCGAATTATCTGGGTTAAAAGTTCAGCCATTCTCATTGCTTTAGTGATCGGTTATATCCTTGCAGGCTTCATGGGACATTTAAACTTTGCTGTGCTACAAGATGCACCTTTAGTTCAAATTCCTACACCAATGCATTTTGGATTGAGTTTCTCTTGGAGCTTGTTCATTCCGATGGCATTTATTTATTTGGTGACATCCCTTGAAGCAATTGGTGATGTAACCGCAACCAGTAAAATTTCTAATCAGCCTGTTGACGGTCCTGTCTGGATGCAACGAATCAAAGGCGGTGTACTGGTCAATGGTGCAAACTCATTCTTGGCCGGAATCTTCAATACCTTCCCAAGTTCAGTGTTTGCACAAAATAATGGTGTGATTCAACTTACAGGTGTCGCAAGTCGCTATGTAGGGATCTGGATTGCGGTATTACTGATCATTCTGGGCTTATTCCCTGCTGTTGCTGCCGTGATTCAAGCCGTACCTCAAGCGGTACTGGGTGGCGCTGTGATGGTCATGTTTGGCGCGGTTGCTGCTTCTGGTATCAACATTCTTTCAAGTATTCATCTTGATCGTCGTGCCTTACTGATTATTGCCATTTCACTTGCTCTCGGTCTCGGTGTTGCTCAAGTTCCTCAAATCCTTGAACACTTGCCAGAGTTATTTAAAAATATTTTTAGCTCAGGTGTGGCAACAGGCGGTATTGCAGCCTTGATTTTAAATATTGTTTTACCTGAAACACATAAGTAATCCACAAACAACTTCAAGTGCCCAGTTTCACGACTGGGCTTTGTTTTTGATGAGAGATCAAAATGGATCCACGTAGTGAAGTTGTCATCAGACAGCAAGATTATTTAAATGGGCACGTCTTACTGATTAATGCGCCTAATGATCAGCTCGCAAAAAATTTACCAGATCGGGTTCAGGCATCGGTTTGGACTTGGAATTATGCTGATCATCAAGGTTTTCAAAATGCTGGCATTCACTCACATTTTTCCGTTGAGTTTCCGCAAGCCAGCTTTGATCAGGTCGTAATTTTTGTCCCTAAATCAAAAGAGTTATTGAATTATATTCTGCATGTTGTGGTGAGCCATCTTAAACTTGGGCAAAATGTTTTTCTCGTCGGTGAAAAGAAAGGCGGCGTAGAACGGGCAGCAAAACAACTACAGCCCTATGGTAAAACGCTAAAGCTGGATAGCGCACGTCACTGTCAATTCTGGCAAATGAAGATCGAAAAAACTGAACAGTTGAAACCACTTGAACATTGGTTAAAAAGCTATACAGTTCAAATAGATCAGGATCAATTAAAGGTCTGCGCCCTGCCGGGTGTCTTTAGTCAGGATCATTTAGATGTCGGAACAGCGGTATTAGTCCCTTACCTTAGTCAAGTAAAATCAGGTAAGATTGCCGACTTTGGTTGTGGTGCTGGAATTATTAGCGCTTATTTAGCCAAGCTAAATCAGAACCAGCAAATTTTTGCACTTGATGTTGATGCATTTGCTTTACGTTCAACTGAACTGACATTTCAGAAAAATAATCTGGATCTCAATCAGTTAACTCTACAACCAGTTACAGGTTTTAGAGATGCGCCCAAAGATCTGGATGCAATTGTAAGCAATCCACCTTTTCATCAGGGGATTCATACAAATTACGATGCAAGTGAAGAACTTTGCCAACTTGCGAGCGTACATCTGAAAAATTCAGGTGAATTATGGATCGTGGCAAACCGTTTTCTGAACTATCCCCCTCTCATTGAACAAAGTTTTGGTCAATGTATGGTGAAAGCTGATCAACAAGGATTCAAGGTGTTATATGCCTGTGCAAAATAAACATTTTAAGGAATTTTTATGAGCGATACATCTGCTCCTCAACACCTACAGCGTAAGCTCGGGGCACGTCACCTGAACATGATTGCCATTGGTGGATCGATCGGCACAGGCTTATTCCTCGCTTCAGGTTCAACCATTGCCAATGCAGGTCCTGGTGGTGCGTTATTGGCTTATGCCCTGATCGGTATCATGATTTATTTCTTGATGACCAGTTTAGGCGAATTAGCGACGCATAATCCAACGTCTGGTGCATTCTTTACCTATGGCAGCCGTTATGTCGAAGATGGCTTTGGTTTCGCCTTAGGTTGGAACTACTGGTACAACTGGGCTATTACTGTGGCTTTCGAACTGGTTGCAGTACAATTCATTATGAAGTTCTGGTTTCCCGATATCCCGGGGTTCTACTGGAGCGCCATCTTCCTTGCCATTATTTTTGGAATTAACGCCTTAACAGTCAAAGGATTTGGTGAAAGTGAATTCTTATTCTCGTTGATCAAGGTCGTTGCCATTATTGTGTTTATCGTCATTGGTATCTGGATGATTGCTAAAATCATGATGACACCTAATGTATCGGTATTTCAGCACTGGACGTATAAGGAAGCCCCTTTTGTTGGTGGGTTCCAAGCACTGATTGGTGTAGCCATGATTGCCGGATTCTCCTTTCAAGGTACTGAAATGGTCGGAGTTGCAGCAGGTGAGTCGAAAGATCCGAAAAAGACCATTCCATTGGCAATCAAGCAAATCTTCTGGCGTATTCTACTGTTCTATATCCTTTGTATTTTCATCATAGGTACATTAGTCAGCTATGATGATCCACTATTGTTAAAAGCAGCTCAAAGCGAAGATATTGCCCTTTCACCATTCACTTTATTGTATGAAAAAGCAGGTTTCGCCTTTGCAGCCAGCTTAATGAATGCAGTGATTCTCAGTGCAATTCTGTCTGCGGGTAACTCAGGCATGTACTCTTCTACCCGTATGCTATTTGATATGGCAAAAGAAGGCCGTGCACCGAAGTGGTTCTCAAGACTGGATGGCCGTGGTGTACCAATGAATGCACTTTATGCGACGACTGCGGTTGCAGCACTGTGCTTCTTAACCACCTTTATTGGTGAGAAACAAGTCTTTAACTGGCTACTCAACATGTCTGGTATGTGTGGTTTCATTGTCTGGTTAGGGATTGCAATTTCACACTACCGTTTCCGTAAAGGTTATATTGCTCAAGGCTATAAAGTTGAAGACCTTGCTTATCGTGCCAAGTTCTTCCCATTCGCCCCATGGTTTGCATTTATTCTTTGTTCAATCATTATCTTAGGTCAAAACTACCAAGCTTTACTTGGTGGAAAAATTGACTGGTTAGGTTTAGTTTCAACCTATATCAGCATTCCATTATTCTTGGCAATCTGGCTAGGTTATAAGTGGAAACACAAGACCAAACTGATTGCGTATAAAGACATGAATGTGAAAGAAGGCGAATAAAAAAATACTTTTCACTTGACCCCAATGAAAATATGAGTAGAATTTCGCTCATATTTTCAACGGCACCACATAATAGGAGGACGACAGCATGCCATTACAATCAGGAACTACACGATAAGATTTGGCACTGTCGACTCACGGACAAGTGTACAAATTGATTGATCACTTGTCCGAATGCTTTATTTAACCTAGCATTCGCTAGGTTTTTTTATGCCTATTCGGACGAAAAATTAAAATATCCCGAGACAAGAAAATGGGCATACAAAAAATACTCAATGCCGATGCTGAATATGGCGTTCCAGTGAAAATCTTCACGAACGATATTGATAGCGAAAGTATTGAACAATTGAAAAAAATGGCACAACTGCAATTTGTTTATTCACATATTGCCGTGATGCCTGATGTACATGTGGGCAAAGGTGCCACTGTAGGTAGTGTAATCCCCACTAAAAATGCAATCATCCCTGCCGCTGTTGGTGTGGATATTGGTTGTGGTATGAATGCGATACGGCTCAATTTAAAAGCCTCACAGCTTCCAGACAATCTCACACCACTACGTCATGCAATTGAACGTAAAGTCCCCGTAGGCTTTGAATTACACAAGCAGGTTAAAGCAAAAGCTTCGACGATTATTCCACTTGAAAAACGCTTACAACCCATCATTAATAAACATCCGGGCCTTGTTCGCATGCTCAGGAAGTTTGATGCGACTTGGCAAAAACAGCTCGGTACCTTAGGAGGTGGTAATCACTTTATTGAACTCTGCCTTGATGAAAATCAGGATGTCTGGGTAATGCTACATTCAGGCAGCCGTGGCTTAGGCAATGTGATTGGCACTTATTTCATCGAACTTGCCAAGAAAGAGGCTCAACATCGATTTGGACATGTACCAGATAAAGATTTGAGCTATTTTGCGGAAGGTTCAAATAGCTTTAATGATTATGTGGAAGCAGTTGAGTGGGCGCAGGAATACGCTTTTGAAAATAGACGTGAAATGATGCGTCTGATTTTAGAGGCGATTCGTCCGCTGCTACCGCCCTTTCAGATGACCAAAGAAGCAATTAACTGCCACCACAACTATGTCAGCCAAGAAAACCATTATGGGGAAGACTTGCTGATTACGCGGAAAGGTGCCATTCGTGCTGGCCTAGATGAATTAGGCATTATCCCAGGCTCCATGGGTGCACGTTCCTTTATCGTTAGAGGTAAAGCCAATCCTGAATCCTTCTGCTCATGTTCACATGGCGCAGGACGAAAGATGAGTCGCAGCAAAGCAAAACTACTTTTCAGCCAAGATGATTTAATTCAGCAAACGCAAGGTATCGAATGCCGAAAAGACAGTGGCGTTATTGATGAAATTCCAGGTGCATATAAGGACATTGATCAAGTTATGGCAAACCAATCAGATTTGATCGAAATTGTGCACACACTCAAGCAAATTTTATGTATTAAAGGTTAATTCTATGAAACTGAAAGAAATGCCCAAAATCAAAGTACGCAATCCTGTTGCGCTCTCCCCTTTACTACATAAAGGTGGAGTTCATGAAACTGAAAAACCAAGAGCACAGCACCGCCGAGATAGACAAAATGCTAAACAACAGCTAAAAAAACAAAGCTGGTAAATAAACCACTCAATGCATTAAACAAATGAACAGAAAAAAGGAGCTACCAATGTCTAATTACGTATATGTCTCAAATAAAAAAGCGACTCTGACGAGTCGCTTTTTTATTCAGTTCAAAAACTCAAATTATTGAGCTTGTTGACCTGGTTGTACTAGAACAGTACGGCTACCAGTGATCGCAGCGAATACGCGACGGTTCATAGCACGACCTTCTTTAGTTTTGTTGTCAGCAACCGGTTGGTCCCAAGCGAAACCTTGAGTAGACAAACGAGATGCATCAACGTTGTATTCGTTTACAAGTGAAGATTTAACAGAGTTAGCACGCGCTAAAGATAAACGTTCGTTTAACTTACGTGGACCAGTGTTATCTGTGTGACCTTCAATACGAGCTGTCGCATTCGGGTACTCAGCTAACTTCTCTGCAACTTTAGCAATTTCAGTTTTGTATTGTGGCTTGATGTCAGACTTGTTCGTATCGAAGAATACGCGAAGTTCCATGTTAAGGTCTTCAGTCAACTCTTGTGGTTGTGGAGCAACTGGAGTTGGTTCAACTGGAGCAACTTCTACTACTGGAGCAGCAGGTTTCAAGTGGCCACCAAGAACTACGTTTAAGCCAGCAAGCGCTGTATAGTTCCAGAATTTCTCATCAAAGTGATAAGTACCACGAGCTTCTGTACGAAGAGATAAAGCATCGTTTAAGCGCCAGAATACACCACCACCAGCATTAGCTAATGTACCTTCTTGCTTACCGCCATAGATATCATCACCTTCGTATTTGTAGTGACCAGCACCAGCTAATACGTATGGCTTGATTTTGCTATCGTAGTTTTTAGTGATCAAATCAGAAGTAACATAAGCATTACCTGCAATGTTACGACCTTTGTAATCATTATTTGTGCTTGTGTCGCCTTTAATCTGGCTATATTCAACTTCAGCACCTAACCAAGGAGTAATTTCAACACCTAATGCAGCACCGACAAACAAATCGTCATCAAGTTCTGCACCTGGAGTTAATTGACCTTTATCGCCACGGTTGTTATGTTCTGTATCGAACATTGTATAACCAAGCATTAAAGGAGTTACTGTTACGCCCGCATTCGCAGCAGCCAAAGGAGCAGCAACAAGCATAGCAAGTGCAATACGACTCAATTTCATGGATATCCTCCAAAAACAAAAAATTGTTTGTTCTCTAAACGCTAATAGCTTTTGAATGCTGAGAAATAGTTTTGTTGTATCTTTTTCAGTCATTCACCTTATGTTAAATCATACAAATACCTGATCAATTTTCCAAGTATTTAATAACATTTTAGTCAGCAGCCACTGAAAACGATTTATTTCTCTTCAAAAAGCTTAGAAAATTCTAATTTAACAACACCTAACAAAGCTGTGAGAGCTTATCACTTTTTAATCAAAATTTTAACAAGCTATCAAAATCTTTTCAATAAAGCTAAATAATTCCTACACAACATACGAAGTTAAACCCATCTTGTTGTACTTTTAAATATTATGAGCCATTTTCTTGACCAATAAGACCTCATCATTTTATCCATAAAAAAAGCGACTCTAACGAGTCGCTTTTTTATTCAGTTCAAAAACTCAAATTATTGAGCTTGTTGACCTGGTTGTACTAGAACAGTACGGCTACCAGAAATCGCAGCGAATACGCGACGGTTCATAGCACGACCTTCTTTAGTTTTGTTGTCAGCAATCGGTTGATCCCAAGCGAAACCTTGAGTAGACAAACGAGATGCATCAACGTTGTATTCGTTTACAAGTGAAGATTTAACAGAGTTAGCACGCGCTAAAGATAAACGTTCGTTTAACTTACGTGGACCAGTGTTATCTGTGTGACCTTCAATACGAGCTGTCGCATTCGGGTACTCAGCTAACTTCTCTGCAACTTTAGCAATTTCAGACTTGTATTGTGGCTTGATGTCAGACTTGTTCGTATCGAAGAATACGCGAAGTTCCATGTTAAGGTCTTCAGTCAACTCTTGTGGTTGTGGAGCCACTGGAGTTGGTTCAACTGGAGTAACTTCTACTACTGCAGCAGCAGGTTTCAAGTGACCACCAAGAACTACGTTTAAGCCAGCAAGTGCTGTATAGTTCCAGAAATCTTCATCGATGTTATAAGTACCACGAGCTTCTGTACGAAGAGATAAAGCATCGTTTAAGCGCCAGAAAGCACCAAAACCAGCATTACCTAAAGTACCTTCTTCTTTCAAACCGCGACCAGCACGACCGAATTCAGCAGCAGTAGCATCATCAAATTTATATTTGTAGTGACCAGCACCTAACAATACATATGGCTTGATTTTGCTATCGTAGTTTTTAGTGATCAAATCAGAAGTAACGTAGAAGTTACCGTTGATTTGTTGTTGTTTGTATTCAGCGTTAGCAACAGTACCGTCAACATCACCTTTAACTTGGTTATATTCAGCTTCAAAGCCTAACCAAGGTGTTAACTCAATACCTAATGCAGCACCAACGAATAAATCATCCTGAATTTCAGGACCATTTGTTAAATGCTTATCACCATTATTGTGTTTAGTGTCTTGGAATGTGTAACCAAGCATTAATGGAGTTACTGTTACGCCAGCATTAGCAGCAGCTAAAGGAGCAGCAACAAGCATAGCAAGTGCAATACGACTCAATTTCATGGATATCCTCCAGAGATAACAATTGTTTGTTGTGTAAGCTCAGCCTATGATTTTTCGTACTGAGAACATTAATGTTCTACAACATTATTTTTAAGCCATTCACTTCACTTTGAATCATACAAACACTTGATGAATTTTCCAAGTGCTTGATAACTTTAACCTCGTAAATTATTGACAAAATTGCTTACAATTTCCGTTGTAGTTCCGTAAATTTTCAATTTTCATACATCGGCGAATAGATTATTGTTTATCAATCTATGTTTAAGTAATATTTAACTTATTTGTTAGTGTTTTTTATTAAAACAAATAACGTTTATGCTTAACATATTGTTAATAAAAAAGTTAATAAAAATAGACAGGAAAAACATGTTTAGACCACATGGATTTACATTGGGTGAATTGCTTATCGTTATCAGTATTCTGGCGATTCTTAGCTATATCGCCCTACCATATTTTCGCGACTTAATGGTTTCAGGTGAAGCAAATCATTTAAAAAGAAACCTCACAATTCACATACAAAAAGCAAAAACCGATGCACAGCTTTACCATAAAAATGTGATGCTGTGCCCAAGTAATGACCTGATTGACTGTGGCAAAGACTGGAATAAGGGCTTTATCGGCTTCCTTGACACCAATAAGAATAGAAAACGAGATCACAATGAACCTTTACTCTTTGCCGTATCACTTAATCTCAAATATGGTCATTTACATTATAGTGCTTTTGGTGCGACACCCTATGCGATCATTTTTCAGGGAGAAAACGGACTCCCCTTTGCAGCGAATGGTAGCTTTACCTATTGTTCAACTTCGCCTGACTATCACAGTAAAATGCGCTTAAGCCGCATGGGAAATACTCGCTTTGAGAAAATATCCAGCTGTTAAAAACTCCTCAGTCTAGCTTAAAAAAAGTAAAACGCTTTATTCCAGTTCTTTTTTTAATATACTGCTTAAGTTTGGAACATTTTTTATAAATTATAAGTGTGGAGACACATAATGACTGACATCGTAATTGTTAATGGCGCTCGTACTGCAATGGGCGGCTTCCAAGGTGCACTCTCTGGCGTAACAGCGCCTGAATTAGGTGCAGTAACAATTAAAGAAGCAATTGCCCGTTCTGGCCTACAACCCACTGATGTAGAAGAAGTCATCATGGGTTGCGTATTACCTGCTGGTCTCAAACAAGGCCCAGCTCGTCAAGCAATGCGTAAGGCAGGATTACCAGATTCTACAGGTGCAGTCACCATTAATAAGCTGTGTGGTTCTGGCATGAAAGCGGTGATGCAAGCAGCAGATATGATCAAGGCTGGTAGTGCAGACATCGTCGTTGCTGGTGGTATGGAATCAATGACCAATGCACCATACGTTCTTCCTAAAGCACGTGGTGGCTACCGTATGGGCCATGGTGAAATTAAAGATCATATGTTCCTAGATGGTCTGGAAGATGCTGAAACTGGTCGTTTGATGGGTTCTTTTGCTCAGGACATGGCAAATCAACGTAGTTATACTCGCGAACAAATGGATGACTTCGCGATTCGTTCTTTACACCGCGCGCAAAAAGCAATTACTGAAGGCTATTTTAAAGATGAGATCGTGCCTGTAACGGTTTCAACGCGTAAAGGCGATGTGGTTGTTGACCAAGATGAACAACCGCTTAGTGCAAAAATTGACAAGATCCCATCACTTAAACCTGCTTTTGCAAAAGACGGTACGATTACAGCAGCAAATGCCAGCTCAATTTCAGATGGTGCATCTGCACTGGTCTTAACCTCTAGTGATGTTGCAGCGCAACGTGGCTTACAGCCTTTGGCAAAAATTATTGCAACTGCCTCAAACTCACAACACCCTTCAGAGTTTACCATTGCACCTGTAGGCGCGATTGAAAAAGTATTGAAGAAAGCGGGCTGGGATGCACAAGAAGTTGACCTTTGGGAAATCAATGAAGCATTTGCAATGGTCACCATGTGCCCAATTGATGATTTCAAATTAGATGCAGAAAAAGTGAATATCAATGGCGGTGCTTGTGCACTGGGCCACCCTGTTGGTTCTACAGGTTCTCGTATCATTCTTACGCTCATTCATGCACTTAAACGCACAGGCGGCAAAAAAGGTGTTGCAGCGTTGTGTATCGGTGGTGGTGAAGCAACAGCGGTTGCAATTGAATTGATCTAAGTATCAATTTGATAACTTAAAAATCCTGCCAAGCGCAGGATTTTTTGTTTTGAGAATTACAAAAAATAATGCACCTATAGCGCAATTCCCGATAAGTTATATTTTGTATAAAAAAACAACAGGACGTCCCGCATGCAACTCAATCATTATTTAAATTTTAAAGGACAAACCGAACAGGCATTTAATTTTTATAAATCTGTATTTGGCGGTGAGTTTGCCATGCTCAGCCGTTATGGTGATATGCCACCAACAGAAGGGATCACACTTTCTGATGCTGATAAAAACTTGATTCTACATGTTTCCCTACCCATCAATGAATTTACCGTATTGATGGCCTCGGATATCAACGATCAATTCTGTGCCCCACATAGTGTATTTACCCAAGGCAATAATCATTATATTTCGATTAATCTAGATCCTGATGAACTTGAGGATGCTCAAAGACTTTTCGATGCTTTGTCCGTCAATGGTCAAGTTGAAATGCCCTTGGAAAAAACCTTCTGGGGTGCACTCTACGGCGCTTTTACCGATCAGTTCGGGATCAAATGGATGATCAATTGTCAGCTCGATGAATAATCAACATCAAATAAAAAAGCTGAACCAAAGTTCAGCTTTTTTATTTCAGAAGGCTTAAGCCCCAGTCTGATAACTTGCTTGAGGTACGGCAGTTGACGCCTGATAAGGATTGGTAAAATCCTGAAGACCAGCAGCGGCTTCATGAATATCCTTACCTTCTTTCACTACAAAAGTGTCAAAGCCAGAACGCTTTAAATAATTTAGAACATCCTTGAAGATATCACCGACCGCACGCAATTCACCTTGATAGCCTTGACGACGCAATAAGGCAGCAAATGAATAACCACGACCATCATTGAAACCCGCAAATTCAATGAAGATTGCATCAAACTCATCTAGTGGAAATTGATGGGTTTCAGGTGAATCGTTTACTGTAATGTACAATGCTTTTTTGCCTTGTACCTGTGCCAATTGATCAAGTTGTGCCGTTGTTAATACAACATCACCTTGTGGAAGCGCACCATCTTCTGCAATGACTTGATAAGTATTGTCTGCAATTGTGCCATCTTTAGAAAGCACTTGTAGCGATGTATTAAGCATAAGCACGCTCCTTGAATGGTTGAATGCCAACACGGCGATAGGTATCAATAAAACGCTCACCTTCATTACGCAAGTCAAGGTAAGTATTCAAGATTTCCTCAATCACATCAGGTACGGCATCGGCAGCAAAAGATGGGCCTAAGATATCGCCTAAAGATGCATCATGATCTGCATGACCACCTAAAGTGATTTGATAGAACTCAGCACCTTTTTTATCAACACCCAGAATACCGATATTACCGACATGGTGATGACCACAAGCGTTCATACAACCTGAGATATTCAGGTCAAGCTCACCAAGATTGTAGATGGTATCTAAATCTTCAAAACGACGGCTAATCGCTTCTGAAATTGGAATCGATTTCGCATTCGCCAATGAGCAGAAATCACCACCCGGGCAGCAAATGATATCGGTAATAAAGCCGATATGCGCACGCGCCATGTTGTGATGTTCAAGGGTTTGCCACAATTCAAATAAATCTTTTTGTGGTACATCCACCAATGAAATGTTTTGTTCATGTGTGGTACGGAACTCACCAAAGGTGTACTTATCCGCCAAATCAGCAATTAAGTTCATTTCTTCAGAAGTCACATCACCCGGCGCAACCCCTGCACGTTTCAGGGAAATCGTAACAATACGATAGCCTTTCACTTTATGTGCGTTGGTATTGACGTTGAACCATTGCTTGAATTTAGGATATTCAGCAAATAAAGCCGTAAAATCTTGATCTTCCAGATCTTGATAATCAAATGGTGTAAATTCTTCATCCATTTTTTTCAAGATTTCAGGTTGAATTTTCAAAGCTTCACGCGTGTGTTTAAATTCAGCTTCTACTTTTTGAGCAAATACTTCTGGTGTTAATGCTTTCACCAAAATCTTGATACGTGCTTTGTATTTGTTATCACGACGACCATGCAAGTTATATACACGTAGGGTCGCTTCAAGATAAGCAATTAAATCTTCGCGTGGCAAGAACTCACGAATGACGCTACCAATGATTGGGGTACGGCCTAAGCCACCGCCAGCCATGATCTTATAGCCCATTTCACCCGCGTCATTACGAACCAGATATACACCAATATCGTGGAATGCTGTTGCAGCACGGTCTTTCTCTTGCAATGCTGAAACTGCAATCTTGAACTTACGTGGCAAGAACGCAAATTCAGGATGGAAGGTACTCCACTGACGAATCAATTCACACGTTGGACGTGGATCAGCAATCTCGCCTGCTACAACACCCGCAAACTGGTCGGTGGTGGTATTACGGATACAGTTACCTGAAGTTTGTACCGCATGCATTTGCACTGTTGCCAGTTCAGCAAGAATATCAGGCACATTTTCTAATGCAGGCCAGTTCAACTGAATATTCTGACGCGTTGAAACATGGGCATAACCACGGTCATATTCCGTCGCAATTTCAGCAATTTTTCTGAGTTGTTTGGTATTCATCAAGCCATACGGCACAGCAATACGGAGCATTGGCGCATAACGTTGCACGTATAAACCATTTTGCAAACGTAGTGGACGATATTCGTCTTCTGTTAATTTTCCTGCTAAATAGCGTTCTGTTTGATCACGAAACTGAGCAACACGTTGGTTAATCAGTTGTTGATCGAAATCCGTATATAAATACATGGCGTATGGCTAGTCATTCATTATAAAGGCGACTAGCATAGCGAGCTTTCATTCATCAACAAAATGCTTTTTTTGCATATTTAATAACGGTTTTATTGATAAGCCTATCTAATTGCCATAAAAAGAAAAAGCCCAGACGAATCTGAGCTTTTCTCTATCATTTTTAAATGAAATTAGTTCTTATCTGGCAAAGCATAAGCCACGAGATAATCACCCATTTTCGTGCCGAATGAACCATGTCCACCCGCCATAATCACGACGTACTGTTTACCATTGGCTTCATAAGTCATTGGAGTTGCTTGTCCACCTGCTGGTAAACGTGCTTCCCATAACTTGTCGCCATTTGAAACATTGAATGCACGGATGTAGTTATCTTGAGTTGCACCAACGAACATTACGTTACCCGCAGTCGAGATTGAACCACCTAAACCTGGTACACCAATTTTCACTGGCGGTAACTGGAATAGATTCGGCAAGCTGTCACGGATGGTACCGATACGTTTTTTCCAAACTACATCATGGGTTTTCAAGTCCACACCAGCAACATAGCCCCAGCCAGGTTGTTTACATGGCAAACCGAATGGCGACAGGAACGGACTGATATCAACGCCGTATGGTGTGCCATACATCGGTTGCATACCTTGTTCTGTACCCGCACCACGCGCAACTGGCTCGCGGTTTGGATCTGCTGGAATTAAACGGCTCACGAATGGCAAACCAATCGGGTTCATGACTGCAACCTGACGATCAGCATTCACAGACATACCGCCCCACTCGAATACACCGAGGTTACCAGGGAAAACTAAAGTTCCGTTTTCTGAAGGCGGCGTATAAATACCATCATAGTTCAGACGTTTAAATTTCACACGACACATTAACTGGTCAAACATTGTGGCACCCCACATGTCTTTATCCGTCAATTTATCTTTCGGTGCTAAGTTAAAGTCAGAGAATGGTTGAGTTTTAGAATAGAACTCACCTTTGGTTTGTGGTCCCCACTTCACTGTTTGCGGCACTGGTTTTTCAGTAATCGGTACAATTGGCTGACCATTACGACGATCTAGAACAAAGGCATTACCTGTTTTAGTCAACACATAAATTGCAGGCACTGTTTGACCAGATTTATCCTGAATATCCGCCAATGAAGGTTGTGACGGTACATCCATATCCCACAAATCATGATGTGTGGTCTGGAAATGCCATACCAGTTTACCTGTGGTTGCATTGATCGCCAGCATTGAGTTTGCATAACGCTCTTTCAATTCTGTACGGTCACCGCCCCAGATATCTGGCGTACCTACACCTGTTGGAACATACACGATGTCCAGTTTTGCATCATAGGCAAGTGGCGCCCATGCGTTTGGTGAGTTATGCACAAATGTTGTGTCTTGACCCGGCATTGCATTTGGATCAGCAGCGCCTGTATCAAACACCCATAATAATTTACCTGTGTTCACGTCATAACCACGAATAACACCTGATGGCTCTTTATTCGAATGGTTATCTGTTACAGATCCAGCGATCACAACGGTCGTACCAGACACAACACCCGGAGATGTCGGATTATAACCACCCGGATACGCATATGGCATGAACTCTTGTAAGTTCACTTCACCGTTTTGACCAAAGTCAGAACATGCCTTACCTGTATCTGCATTCACTGCAACCAAACGACCATCATTCACAGGAACAAAAACTTTACGTGGACACTCTGTTGAGGTCGACTTCTTCGCTTGTAAACTGGTTGCAAATTCAGTGGTATTGGCAGCATCGTAGTACATTACACCACGACAAGTTAAGTGCTGGAAGGTTTTATCCGTTTTAAGCTTAGGATCAAAACGCCATTTTTCCTTACCTGTCGCAGGATCAATCGAGATTAAATGTTGATGTGGTGTACACATAAACATGTTATTGCCGATCTTGATTGGTGTTACTTGGTTAGTGGTTTCACCTGAATCATTTTCAGTTCTGAAATCACCGGTACGTAATGTCCAAGCCACTTTAAGATCTTTGACGTTTTTATCATTGATCTGTGTCAATGGAGAATAACGTTCACCACCCTGACTACGACCATAAGCTGGCCAATCTTCAGGTGCAATGCCTTCAACCGCTTTCGCCTGTGCAGGTTGCGGCGTCTGAATCACACCATTGATTTCTTGTGGATCATTAAAGATCGAGTACACCATCACCACGATAGCAATCGCTAAAGTTGAAGATAAGGCCACTTTACTTGATGCCAGATTATCAATACCGCGTGTTACCGCAGGAACGAGTAACCAAAGACCCAAGATACCCAGAATATCTAGACGTGGTGCAAGTGCCCAGAAGTCTGTACCAACTTCCCAAACACCCCAGATCACACTGCCTAACATGAGCGCGGCATACACCCATAAAGGGCCTGATGCACGTTTATAGAGTTGTACTGCCACAATGAGCAACAGCACACCTGCAATCACATAATAAAAAGACCCGCCAATGGCAGCGAGCCAGATACCGCCAATGAGCAAGAACAGCGCAATGAGGGCGATAATAATCACCGTCAATGTTCTTAGCCCAGATTTTGAAGCAGATTGATTCATAAGATCACCTTGCATCTTTTGTATTTTTAGATCCATTAAGAAGATGAATGATCCACTTAATGGTCGAAGTTCAAATCACAACAAGTATGGTGCAGATACGGCCCACTTTATGAGTTTCATCTGCACAATTGCTCGAGTATCGAAATTAGAAAACGGTTTGGAACTTAATTCCGCCAACCCATGTCTTATCGCCATTTTTCAATGCGCCAACATGGTGGACATATTGAATATTCGGACGAATCGTCAGCCAGTTGGTTGCGTGAATGCCGTAATACAACTCAGTGTTATATTCCTCATCCAGCAAACCATTTGCATCATCATTGGCATGAATACGTGCTACGCCCAGTGCAAGTTCATCTTGCGGACGTTGGTCAAGTAAACCTTTATAGATCAAGCCAACATTTTGCATGTCTTTGACAGAATTAGTTTTTGAATCATGTACTGTGACATTCACAAAACCAGTTAAACCTCGATCAGACTGACCGTCATGACGGGTTAACTGCTGCTTCACAGTGAACCAGCCACCTTGTTTGTGTCCAGTTTTGGCAGGATTCTCAATTTCTGCTGCATCAGCCGTACTGTAGTAGTAGCCGAAACGATATTCACCCGGTAAAGATAATGCACCGAGTTTTGGTGTCCAGACCACTTCGGCTGGAATAATCGCACCATGTGAACCATCAGTACTTAAATTAAAGCCTTTACCACGTTGCAAGTTTTCAGGGTTATATTCATAAGCCCCGATTTGAGCATATAGATCTGGCTGTAAGTTGTACTTCACACGCAATGCCCACTGACTCACAGGCCAGTTGTACCATTGGTCGCCTACCCAGTTACCCACTTGCGAACCACATAAAGCCAAGTTCTGGAAATCACAGTCAAAGCTGTTGAAATCTTCACCTTCGCCAAAACGACCGACTTTAATATCCAAAGCTTGATCTAAAAATTTCTTTTTGATCCACAAGTCTGTTAGACGCCATGTTTGACCACGCCCCCACACTTCTTGTGTAGAACTCAAATGGCCCTGTAATGCATCAGCCTTTTGCGATAAAGATTGACCATCACGATAAGTGACCGTGATCTGTGCTTCAGTATCTTGCCAACCTAAAATTTTATTTAGATCGAAATGTGTACCTAAAGCCAATTGTCCAGTAAATTCACTGCCATGGCTTGAATGCTGTTTAGAATCTAAAACCCCTGCGAATTCACCAGTGTAATCAGCAGAAAATTTGTAACCCTGTTCTTGCAACGCCGTGCGTTGACCGTTCCAATCACCAAATAGCCATTGACCATTCGGATCAAAGGCTGATGAAGCGGCTTGAGTATGTTGTGCAAAAAGACTCAATGATAGAACGGATAAACAAGAAACAATCAATGACTTCGAGATTGTCATGTTTACGTAACCTTTTATGTTATTGTGTATAAAAGGTTACTCTTATTTTTAAATTACAACTTATTCAAAATGTTAACAATCTGTACAATATTTTAACAATCAGTGATTAGTCGCACATATTTTCTACCATTTGCCTTCACCTAGCCCCTGACCGATGAATGCATACTTCATTTGAGAACGAGAAAACTTGATTGGACAGGCCAATTGCGCTTCAGTTTGATCCGAGTTTTCAGATACAGGGACATCTACAACCCAGTCGCGTTGCTGAGCGATTGGTGAATCCAAAGCCTCATCCAGACTGAGAACTGGTTCTACGCAAATATCCAGACTCTGGAACAAATGTTGCCATTCTGAAAAATTCTGAGTCTTAAACTTATCTTGTAGCGCTTGTTTTACTGCCTGACGATCTTCTGGGTCAAAAGAGGCACCTTTTGCCAGTAGTAAAGGCAATTCTAAAGCAGCTGCCAAGCCAGCCATAAATTGTGGCTCTAAACTTCCTACAGAGAAATAGCGGCCATCTTTGGTTTCATAATAATCATAGAAACTCGCACCATTGAGCATGCCTGCCTCAGGCGCTTGCGGTGTCTGCCCTGCCAGACTTGCAGAAGCCGCCATACTATTGAGGCTTGCCACACAATCTGTCATGGAAATATCAATATATTGTCCTAGACCGCTGCGTTGACGTTCAACGACAGCCGCAAGTATACCAATCACGGCATGCAATGATCCGCCAGCTACATCGGCAATCTGAATCCCTAAAGGTGGTGGCCCACTGTCTTGACGACCGCTGTGTCCAGAAATGCCCGCAAGTGCCAAGTAATTAATATCGTGCCCTGCCCGATCTTTATAAGCGCCTGTCTGGCCATATCCAGTAATTGAACAATAGATGAGACGTGGATTAATCTCGGCTAAAGTTTCATAGTCCAGCCCTAGACGACGCATTACATCTGGACGGAACTGTTCCAGCACAATATCAAACTCGGAAATTTTTGTTTTGATCAGTTCAATATTGGCTGCATCTTTTAGATCGAGTGCAATCGACTGCTTGTTTCGATTGAGATAACTATGTGCAGTGGCCTGTCCGTTCGCATAGGGTGGCATTATCCGTACCAAGTCAGGACGTGTTGGAGATTCAACATGGATAACTTCTGCACCCATGTCCGCAAGGTACATACTGGCAAATGGCCCAGGTAATAAAGTAGAAAAATCTAGGACTTTCAATCCCTTTAGAGCAGATGGCATGATAATTTTTACTCAATTTGTTCAAATTTTCTTTTATACTAGGTGTGAAGAAACACAAAAACAATGTCATGTTCAGCCATTTACCTTGATAGTTTCGGCAATTTAACATGTATACAATGAGCAGATAATTTTCTTGTCAATTGCTCAATTTGATATTTTAGACGGTTATTTAGGTCAATTATCGTGAATAGTAAAGAAACTGAAGGATTCAATATGAGCCGTGATACGATCAGCATCCACTTCGTGAATGCGGCTTTAACAGGTGTTAAACGCCTAGGCATGGACGTTGAAACATTACTTTCACATGTCGGTATAGAAGCAGAATTGCTCCGTCAACCGAAAGCTCGAATCTCTCCTGAGCAGTACACCCGTTTTGTAAAAATGTTATGGATGGTCACTCAAGACGAACACGTTGGTTTCGATGTACAGCCTCGTCGCTTGGGTACATTCGCAATCATGTGTCAATTGATAATCCATTCCAAGACACTCGGACAAGCACTTGAACTCTCCTCTCAATTCTACAAACTGTTTGGAGATGAATGGTCAGTAAGCTTGGAACGTGACAAGCATGAAGCACGTTTGGTTCCCCACATTCCTAAAGCTTTAGATCCAGACCATTTCATTACTGAAAGCATGCTAATGATTTGGCATGGTCTTGCTTCATGGTTAATCGAACGTCGTTTACCTTTAGAACGTGTTCATTTTGGTTATGAACGCCCAAGCCATGCCGATGAATACGATGCTTTATTCTTTGCACCCGTGATGCAATTTGATGCGCCACGTACAGAGATCACCTTTGCTGCTGATTATCTTGACCTGCCAATCCGTCAAGATGAAAAGACTTTAGAAGAATTCCTGAAAGCAGCACCTGCACAACTATTAGTGAAATTCAAAAACACCAACTCACTTACCTCACGTATTCGTGATGTATTAAAGAGTCAGATTGGCGAAGAAATGCCAACACTCAACGATGTTGCCGCAATGTTGTATTTATCACCACAAACTTTGCGTCGTCGTTTAGCTGCCGAAGGTAAAAGCTATCAAGGTGTCAAAGACGCCTTGCGTCGTGATGCTGCGATTCACTTATTACTCACTCCAAATCTCACCCTTGAAGATGTAGCACAACAAGTCGGCTTTAGTGAAACCAGTACGTTCCACCGTGCCTTTAAGAAATGGACAGGTGTTACCCCCGGTTTATATCGTCAGTTGCACGGACATCATAGCTAATTGTTTCCAAACGGGTGTTCAGCCTAATATGGTTGAACACTTCTTTAAAATTATGGTAATAATCAAGCCTAATTTTACGATAAGCTTGAACAACAATGATCATAAAAAAAGGCGACTTCACGCATCCCCAAGTTCAAAATTTGATCCACATCCATTTGCATGGCCTGCATCAGAACACACCTATTGAACATAGTTTTGCATTAGATCTCTCTCATCTACAAAACGATTCTATAAGCTTTTATACCCTTTGGAATAACGATTTGCTTCTTGGCTGTGGCGCGATTCAAGAACTGACACCTCAACATGCTGAACTCAAATCTATGCGGACTCATCCTGATCATTTACGTCAAGGTGTTGCAAAGCAATTGCTGGAGTATTTATTGAAAGTTGCTCAACAACGTCAATATCAACGCGTCAGTTTAGAAACAGGCAAAGATGCTCACTTTAATGCTGCAATTAGCCTTTATAAAAAGTTTGGTTTTGTTCAAGGCGCGGCGTTTGCAGAATATACTGAATCGCCCTATAACCAGTTCTTTCACTTATCTTTATCATAAGTTTCATCTTTAGCAGGGTCATAACCATAAGCCAATAACACCTTATCCTGATGCCTAAACAAGCACTGGGCTTTTGTTTTGATATGCATCACTCTGCCTTCATCTGCTTTAAAAATGCTTCCGTCTGTTTTGGCGAAGTCAGACGAATAAATTGAATATGTTTATACTGAGGGTCCTTGCTCATGGCTAAATACTTTTTACGGTTTTTAGCGTGATGAGTGATCATCCATAAAATAATAGAGTCCTTAGACAGAAAGCTAGTCTTGAAACTTTCTCGATTATTCGAGTTTGGCCATAGTCTTTTTTGTGTTGCCGCGCGAGCAATTGCTCGTTTAACTGAGCGGTACAGGTTCAATGAAAATGAATAATCCAGCCAAATAACCGTATCAATATATTTAAGCTTTAAATCTAGTGTTCGAGAATAATTACCATCAAGTACCCATCCTCTAGGTGACTGATTCATTTGACTTTGTAATTTAGCAAAAAACTCCTGATCAGATGTTTCTTGCCAATCATCCAGCCAAAATAAATCATCCATTTCAATGTGTGCCACCCCTAGCTTTTGAGCGAGCTGACGGGCAAAGGTCGTTTTTCCAGAAGCAGAGGTTCCTACAACATTAATAAATTTCATCTATCCCCACCCAGTCTCAGCATTTTCCATCGCGATTTTGAGCTTCAAAAATAAAGCATCATTTGACGATTCTTGCCAATCATCCAGCCAGAGTAAATTATCAAGTTCGATGTTTTGTAATTTTGTTTTTACTGCCAATTCACGGGTCAGTGTAGATTTACCAGAGCCTGTCGTACCAATAATATTAATGAATTTCATGTAATCAATATATTTTATTTATGGTTGGCTAGTGTACTGATGAACCTATTTTTCAATCAAGTCGTTAGATTGGCGAAAAACATCAAACTTGCCAATGTTTATCATCATTGCGCTGACACTTAAATTGAGTACACTCGATAAACAACAATTTTAAGGTGATACAAGGAAAACCTATGAGCGAGGCCTACATTATTGATGCCATTCGCACGCCACGCGGAAAAGGAAAAAAAGATGGCTCACTGCATGAAGTCAAACCGATTACTTTACTCACATCATTACTGAATGAATTACAACAACGCCACCAACTCGACACGTCAAAAGTGGATGATATCGTTTTAGGTTGCGTCACCCCGATTGCAGACCAAGGCGGTGATATTGCCAAAACCGCAGCGATTGCGGCTGGCTGGAATGATGATGTTGCTGGTGTGCAAATCAACCGTTTCTGTGCATCTGGTTTAGAAGCTGTCAATTTGGCTGCACAAAAAGTCCGTTCAGGTTGGGAAGATATCGTCGTTGCAGGTGGCGTTGAATCGATGTCACGTATTCCAATGGGTTCTGATGGTGGTCCGTGGGCACTTGATCCTGAAACCAACTTAAAATCTTCTTTTGTACCACAAGGCGTTGGTGCAGACCTCATTGCTACTTTAGATGGCTATAGCCGCGAAGATGTTGATGCATTTGCCGTCGGCTCACAACAAAAAGCAGCGGCAGCTCAAGCCAACGGTTATTTCGACAAATCAGTGGTGCCTGTTAAAGATCATTCTGGGGTGCTGATTTTAGAAAAAGATGAATTTATTCGAGGTACGACCACAGTTGAAGGCTTGGCAAAACTGAATGCCAGCTTCGAAATGATGGGACAAATGGGCTTCGATGCCGTTGCATTACAGAAATATCCAGAAGCGCAGAAAATTAATCATGTGCATCATGCAGGCAACTCATCAGGTATCGTTGATGGCGCGGCTGTGGTGTTATTGGCTTCTGAAAAAGCAGTCAAAGAACAAGGCTTGAAACCACGCGCCAAAGTATTAGCAACTGCCTTGGTCGGTACAGACCCAACAATCATGCTGACAGGCCCTGCCCCTGCTGCGCGTAAAGCTTTAGCTAAAGCTGGTTTAACAATTGATGATATTGACCTATTTGAAGTCAATGAAGCTTTTGCTGCGGTCGTCATGCGTTTTATCAATGAGCTCAAAGTTCCTGCTGAGAAAGTCAATGTCAATGGTGGTGCAATTGCCATGGGCCATCCATTGGGTGCTACGGGTGCCATGATTTTAGGAACTTTACTTGATGAATTAGAGCGTCAAGGTAAAAAACGTGGCCTAGCCACTTTGTGTGTGGGTGGTGGAATGGGGATCGCTACCATTATTGAGTTGGTGTAAGGAGCACAACATGAGCGCTATTAAATACGAAAAAAACGCTGACAATATTGTAATTCTTACCCTTGATTCATCTGGTCAATCTGCCAATACCATGAATGCAGAATTCCGTGAGTCACTCCAAGAAGTTAGCCAAAAACTCAAAACAGAAACTGATCTGAAAGGCATTATTTTCCGTTCTGCCAAGAAAACTTTCTTTGCAGGCGGTGACTTGGATGAGTTAATTCAGGTTCAACCCGAACATGCCACTGAATTCTTTAAAATGATTGAGGAACTCAAAGGCGACTTACGTGCGATTGAAACATTAGGGGTTCCTGTTGTTGCCGCATTAAATGGTACGGCGCTCGGTGGCGGTTGGGAGATCGCTTTAGGCTGTCATTATCGTATTGCCATTAACGATCCAAAAACCAAGTTTGGTTTACCAGAAGTGACTTTAGGTTTGTTGCCAGGCGGTGGTGGTATCGTCCGTATGGTTCGCTTGCTTGGTTTACAGAATGCGTTTCCATTCTTGATGGAAGGCAAACAGTTTGGTGTGGACAAAGCAAAATCGCTAGGCTTAGTTCATGACACCGCTGAAAATGAACAAGAGCTTTTAGACAAAGCGATTGCTTGGGTCAAAGCCAATCCGAAGTCACAACAACCTTTCGATGTTAAAGGCTACAAAATCCCAGGGGGTGATCCCAAAACTCCTGCTGTGGCTCAAATACTTGCCATTGCTCCAGCCATGCTGCGCGACAAAACCAAAGGCTGTTACCCTGCGCCTGAAGCGATCATGGCGGCAGCAGTAGAAGGTGCGCAGGTTGATGTTGATACCGCTTTACGTATCGAATCACGTTACTTTACTCAACTCACGGTCGGTCAGATTTCTAAAAATATGATCGGCACATTCTGGCATGGTCTTAATGCAATCAAATCAGGTGCAAGTCGTCCTGCGGATGTTGCAAAATGGCAAGCCACTAAAGTCGGTGTATTGGGTGCTGGGATGATGGGTGCGGGTATCGCCTACTCGACAGCAATCAAAGGCATCCCTGTGGTACTCAAAGATGTATCAGTTGAGAATGCAGAAAAAGGCAAAGCGTATTCGCAAAAACTTCTCGATAAGCGTGTTTCTCAAGGTCGTATGAGCGCAGAAAAGCGTGACCAAGTCTTAGCACTGATTACAGCAACAGCAAATGCAGCAGACTTGCAAGGCTGTGATTTGATAATCGAAGCGGTATTTGAGAATCAGGAATTAAAAGCCAAAGTGACACAAGAAGCTGAACAATATTTAGCTGAAGGTGGCATCTTTGCATCAAATACCTCAACCCTTCCAATCACGGGTTTGGCAACAGCAAGTAAAGATGCCAAGAAATTCATTGGGCTCCACTTCTTTAGTCCAGTAGATAAGATGCAACTGGTTGAAATTATCAAAGGCAAAGAGACTTCTGCGGACACATTGGCGAAAGCCTATGACTTTGTTCAACAAATTGCCAAGACACCGATCGTCGTCAATGACAGCCGTGGTTTCTTTACCAGCCGTGTGTTCGGAACCTTTATTCAGGAAGGTATGCGTTTACTTGCAGAAGGCGTTCATCCTGCCAAAATTGAAATGGCTGCACTAAAAGCTGGTATGCCAGTTGGCCCACTCGCAATTCAGGATGAAGTCTCTTTAACTTTGACTGAGCATGTGGCTGGTGAAACCCGTAAAGCATTGCAAGCTGAAGGTAAAGATTTGCCAAAAACCCCTGTGGATGAAGTCGTTCATACCATGATTCACGAGCTGAACCGTAAAGGTAAAGCGGCGGGTGCTGGTTTCTATGACTATCCAGAAAATGGCAAAAAGCATTTATGGGATGGACTCAGCCGTTGGCAGAAAGACAACAGTATTACTGAACAGGATATGATTGACCGCTTCCTGTTTGTACAAGCACTGGATACTTTACGTTGCTATGAAGAAGGTGTTTTAGAATCAGTGATTGATGCCAATGTCGGTTCAATTTTTGGAATTGGCTTTGCACCGTGGACCGGTGGTGCGATTCAATTCCTGAATCAGAATGGAATTGAGCAATCATTGCAACGCGCAGAACAACTTGCAGGCCAATATGGTGAACGTTTTGTGCCACCTCAACTGTTAAAAGACCTTGCTCAGAGAAAAGAAATTATTCAATAATTTTGTTCTCTCTGCATTGCAGATCAGCCCGTATGGAACTCGTTGTCTATACGGGCTTTTTTCTGGTTTCAACAGTGCCGTAGCAAAACTTTCGAGCATTACATCACGATTTATGCTATAACCACCAACAGTTTTGCTTTAATTTTTTTGTCCTTTGGAACTATCTTATGTCTGAGAAACTCTGTCCAGAAACCTCACCGTGGGGTTGGAAAGCATTAATTATCACCTGTATTCTAAGCTTCATTTTTATGGTCGTTTTCTATTTAGCCATGAATAATGAGCCAGACTATATGCCAATGAACAAAAATAAAGTGGCGCCTCAGTCTGAAATGTCACAATCGTCAATGATGTCTGAAACCAGCACGGAAACACATCAGCACAATCACTAAAATGCTTGTCGAACATGATAAATCCTGTTAAACAGGGATTTATCATGTTATTCGAGATATTCAATGCTTCAACAAAATCGTCAGGCACTGGTCGTTGAAGGCGGTGGAATGCGAGGTGCATTCACCAGCGGTGTCTTAGATGCATTTTTACAGCAACAGTTTAATCCCTTCGATCTCTGTGTTGGTGTTTCTTCTGGTTCAACCAATGTCGCCAACTATCTGGCCGCACAACAAGGCCGCACGCTTCAGATCTATTTAGATCATTCGCTTCGCACCGAATTTATTCATTATGGCCGTTTCTTCAAAGGCGGTGATCTGCTCGATTTAAAATGGATGTGGGATATCGTGGAAAGCGAACATCCTTTGAATCAGGCACATTTATTTGCGAATCATCCTGAATTTTATATGGTACTCACTCACGCCATTACGGGTGAAGCCACTTATATCAAAGCTTCCAAAGACAATATTCTGGATGGTCTAAGAGCCTCTAGCTCAATTCCAGTATTGACGCGCCAAGCAGTTGAGGTATTTGGAGAACCTTATTTCGATGGTGGTGTAGCAGATGCCTTGCCTGTACTTTGGGCAGCACAACAACATGATGTATCAAAATTAATGGTGTTAAGAACCCGTCCTCAAAACTACTATAAAGCCAGTAGTAAAGGCGATCAGTTCCTTGCGAAATATCTATTCAAGCAAAATCATGGCTTTGCGCAGAGTCTATTGTCCAGAACACAACGCTACAATGATTCGGTTCAGTTTGTGCGCACACCCTCAGGACAAAAAATTCTGGAAGTTTGTCCGCCTGATCTTAAAAATATGGCTGGTCGACTCACCAAGAATAAGGCCAAAATCCGCTATAGCTATGATGTCGGCTTAGACGTTGGCTTACAAGCCATCGAAGACTGGAATAAACTTTAAATCGTTGTCGAATCATCAATAATATATTGAGGCAGGATAAGCCTGATCATGCTCATCCTGTCTCACATCTCCCTCGAATTTTTCTATTTTAAAAGTTTTCTCCAACCCAACATTATTCACATTCCTATTTTTATACTTGGCAATAGCGGCTAAAAAGGCGCAAAATCTGCTTTTATTTTTTTATTTATTTGGGAATTTATTATGAATAAGCAACCATCCCCACAAAAAGATTCAAATGAAACCGTATTGGGATGGAAATTTGTCATCATTGTTGGGGTGCTCAGTACCATTTTTTTAAGCTTTTTCTATTTAGCAATGACCCAAGAACCAGATTACATGCCTGGAGCACAGCGTAAGGCACAACAACAAAAAGAGCTTTCTCAGGAAGCCTCTCCTGCAAGCTCCGAAGTGCCTGCACAAACTAAGCAGTAGTCAGAACAATCGGTAGATGCCAATCTTACAGGTCAAACCATTCCTGTGATTGGCATAATCATCTCAATATGTGGAATACCACACTCATCATATTCCTCTCCTTGCACTACAAAACCAAGCTGCTCATAGAATGAAATCGCATGCACTTGCGATGACAAATGAAGAAATGCGCGATGTTGCTGCCGTGCATAGGCCAGAATCTCTTGCATGATCATTTGACCAATCCCTTGTCCTCGATAGGCTTTGAGTACTGCAACCCGCCCCACACTATTATTTTGTAATAATCGTGCTGTTGCAATCGGCTGCTCCTGATCATAAATCACAAAGTGTTGTGAGATCGCATCTTGTTCATCCCACTCATCCTGTTCTGGAATGGCTTGCTCTACGATAAAAACTTGCTCTCGAATCAATTTGGCATCACGCTGTAATTGATCCCAACTTCCCTGTTGAACGCGTAGCATATTTCCCTCGAATGTCATTAACACTTACAACCTATATTCTCGACTGGCATTTGATCTTGTAATAACAGTTCCAAACTGTGTTTCTCAATGCCATACATTGCTTTTAACGCTTGAATCTGCTGCATAATTTTGGCATCAGGCTGCTGAATATCTTTGCGCTTGGTCGCCAGAATCATTTTGTTTTTGCTGGTATGTTCCAAAGATACAAATTCAAAGACTTTGGTTTCATAGCCATAGGCTTTTAGTAATAAAGCACGCAAGGTATCGGTCAACATTTCTGCCTGCTGGCCTGCATGAATACCAAACTGAAGCATGGGCTGTAACACCTCTGGACTTTGTAATTGCGGACGTAGCTCTTTATGACAGCACGGCGCGCACATGATCATCGATGCATTGAGGCGAATCCCTGTATGAATGGCAAAATCTGTCGCAATATCACAAGCATGTAAAGCAATCATCACATCCAGTTTTTCTGGATGATAGGTACGAACATCGCCTTCAAAAAAGTCTAAGTGATTAAAATCAACCTGATCAGCAATATTCTGGCAAAACTCCACCAGATTCGAACGCAGCTCAACGCCCGTGATTAAAGGCGTTTTCTGTTGTGCTTGCAAATAGTCATACAACGCAAAAGTTAAATAGCCTTTACCTGAACCAAAGTCGACAATATTTAATTCTTGCTGTGAAGCATCGATCTGCTCATAGGCATTGGAAAAGATTTCAATAAATTTATTAATTTGTTTCCATTTTCGCGCCATGCTTGGCACGATCTGCCCTTTTTCATCGGTAATACCAAGATGTTTTAAGAACGGGCTTTGCTGTTGCACATAACGCTGCTTTTCACGATTATGTTGCTGTTGTTCAACCTTATCCGTTGCTGCCTGTTTTTTCTGGCTATTCAACATCGCTTTCTTTTTATTTTTCTTAAGCTGTATGTCTTGATTCAAGGTAAATAAATTTGCCTGTTTAGATTGTGCCAACAATTCAGCAATTTTTTCCAGACCTTCTGTAATTGAATAGTTTTTTGTAATGTCTTGCGTAGTGTGATGATACAAACAGGACAATGTTGCCTGTCCCTGCAATTCAATCATACGAAAAGTCATTTTTTCTAATTGTGCCAAATCACCTTTGTACTGACTCAGTATCAGGCGATCAAAGCTTTTATTTTCAATAGATTGCTGGATATCCAAGAAAAACTGCTGTTCTTGTTCAAAAGAAAAATTCGGCGCAAACATAATGAAAACCTGACAAATAGAAACTAAATTTTAAAGCGTCTTACTTTAAAAGGGAAATTGCATTACGATACAGTTGTATTTTTATGCAACCTGATCGCTTGATGAACTCAAAAACACTACTGGACTATGACCCAAAAGAAGAACTGATTAATGCCTATAGTCATGGGCTGGGTGCTGTCCTTGCCTTAATTGCTTCAATTTTTCTTATCATTAAGGGACATTCTCTCCCCTTAGGCCAATGGATGAGTCTATGGGTCTATGGCTTTAGCCTAGTCCTCTTGCTTGCGAGTTCTATGCTGTATCACTTTGCTGTGGATGAACGTAAGCGCTATTGGTATAAAAAACTGGATCATACTGCGATTTACTATTTGATTGCAGGCACCTATACGCCATTTCTGAGTATTGCGATTCCAACCGCCAAAGCCCATTATTTACTGATTGCGCTATGGGTGATTGCCCTCATTGGCACTCTTTTTAAACTGGTCTTTATCCACCGCTTCCAAAAGATTTCCTTGGCAGCTTACCTATTGATGGGCTGGTTAGCGATTTTGGTGATGGATGATATGCAACGTTATCTGAGTAAGGATGCGATACAACTCTTAGTTGCAGGCGGGTTGGCTTATACCATCGGCACATTGTTTTATGCTTTAAAAAAGGTAAGATATACCCACGCAATTTGGCATGTTTTTGTGCTACTAGGGGCAGGATTACACTTTTTAGCAATCTACTGTTATGTATTATAAGTCCATATATAGCATTCAGTTTTTCTAAGTAAAACTGCATATTCAAAAGGAATTTTTCAAGACAGACTTTAGGGGCTGTTGACGTTTCATCCATACATTGCGTTATTGGCTAAAACAACATAAACAAGGCATGAAACGCAGACAATGGCACTCCCTTGTCAAGTTTCATAACGTAGTTTAGGGAAGTTTTAGCTATAACCCTATGGGACAGGGACATTTTTTGCCATTACTATGTTAAGTTCTACTTACTTAGAAGGCTAAGTTTCACAAAACTTGCCTTGTACCGTCTAAAAAATGTCCTCTGTCGCAAGTATTTGTGAAATATCAATAGCCCCTAGTATTCTTGAACGAATAACATGAAGGTCTCTTGTATGTCGTCAAGCACTACGACTGCCACCCCAGAAGTGGCCAGCAATTCAAAAGTACGGGTATTATTTGCCAGCCTTGTTGGTACTACGATTGAGTTTTTTGACTTTTATATCTATGCCACAGCAGCTGTACTCATTTTTCCACATTTATTTTTCCCAGAAAGTAGCGATGGTGCTGCGGTTCTAAAATCACTGGCAACATTTGCCATCGCCTTTATTGCACGCCCAATCGGCGCTGCTATTTTTGGCCATCTTGGTGATCGGATCGGACGTAAAGCAACCTTGGTTGCAGCCTTGCTAACGATGGGTATTTCTACGGTTTGTATTGGTCTGTTGCCAACTTATGCACAGATTGGTCTTGCAGCTCCCCTGCTTCTCGCGCTATGCCGTTTAGGTCAAGGTTTAGGTCTCGGTGGGGAATGGAGTGGCGCAGTCTTACTGGCTACGGAGAACGCCCCAGAGGGCAAACGCGCCTGGTACGGCATGTTCCCACAACTCGGTGCTCCAATCGGCTTTATTCTCGCAACAGGTTCATTTTTACTGCTCAATGCTTTTATGTCTGAACAGGCATTTATGACTTGGGGCTGGCGTATTCCATTTATTGCCAGTGCAGTATTGGTCTTGGTTGGCTTGTATATCCGTTTAAAGCTGCATGAAACACCTGCGTTCCAGAAGGTATTGAATAAGCAAAAAGAAGTGAATGTACCTTTCAAGGAAGTCATGACCAAACATTTGCCAATGTTAATCCTTGGTACCATCGCAGCAATCTGTACCTTTGTGGTGTTTTATCTCACTACGGTTTTTGCCCTGAACTGGGGAACTACAAAACTTGGTTATGCACGCGGTGAGTTTCTGGTGTTGCAACTGGTTGCGACCTTATGCTTTGCAGCCTTTATTCCGCTCTCTGCCATTCTTGCAGAGAAGTTTGGTCGTAAGAATACGTCGATTGCAGTCTGTGTCCTTTCAGCATTATTCGGACTTTGCTTTGCACCGCTATTAGGCTCAGGTAGTCCATTCTTGGTATTCTTATTCCTGTGTATCGGTCTTGCGATTATGGGTTTAACCTATGGGCCAATTGGGACTGTATTGTCAGAGATCTTTCCGACTTCTGTACGCTATACCGGCTCTGCATTAACTTTTAATCTGGCAGGTATTTTCGGTGCTTCTTTTGCGCCTTATATTGCGACGAAGCTGGCTGAAAGTTATGGTCTAGGTGCCGTCGGTTTATATCTCAGTTGCGCATCGATCCTTTCTTTAATTGCCTTTTTACTGATTCGTGAAACCAAGCATGATGATGTAAATAATCAAATTTAAGCACTTAATTTCAGATGATCTGTGGATAACCGATCCCGATCATCTGAAATACCATTCAATTTGTGCCTTTTTATCTTATAAAGTTGCTTTTCTGACTGCATTCTTCCAAATATTTTTTGTGCTAAAATAACCGCCTTTATTTTTTCTTAGACGATTGTGTTATGTACGCAGTGATTATCGTTGCCGTATTTTTAATCAGCTTCTTATATACCTATTTACGCGGTAAAGAGCGCTTAAAAGCATCTCGACAATTATTTGACCATTCGACATTTTTAGCGCCGATCAACATGTTTATGACGGGCTTTTCCAAATTGCCGAACCAACCTTTCTTTGATGTGGCTCAGTTCCCTGAACTCAAACCGCTACAAGATAATTGGGAAGTAATTCGCGAGGAAGCCATTCAACTACAGAATCAGATTAAAGCCTCTGAAAAAAATAATGATGCTGGCTTTAACACTTTCTTTAAACGTGGCTGGAAACGCTTTTATCTGAAATGGTATCAAGATAGTCATCCGTCAGCACAACAACTTTGTCCCAAAACCGTTGCCTTACTGGAAAGCATTCCATCAGTAAAAGCAGCGATGTTTACCGAACTTCCTTCTGGAAGTTATCTGGGTAAGCACCGTGATCCTTATGCAGGTTCTGTACGCTATCATCTTGGCTTAGTCACGCCAAATAGCGATGACTGCTTCATTGAAGTCGATCAGGAGCGTTATAGCTGGAGAGATGGTGAAGCGACTGTATTTGACGAAACCTTCGTACACTGGGCTGAGAATAAGACCGATGAAACACGTATTATCCTGTTCTGTGATATTGAACGTCCAATGAAATGGGGCTGGGCACAAAAGTTCAACCACTGGTTCGGTCGTAATGTCATGTCAGCGGCAAGCTCACCAAATGATGATCAGGACAAAACTGGCTTTATCAATCGCATCTTCAAATATGGCTATGCGGTACATCATTATGGCCGTGGCTTAAAAGAACGTAACCGCCCACTCTACTACGCATCAAAGTGGTTATTATTTGCGATTATTATTGGCCTGATCTTGCTGCCAAGTTTTCTTTAAGGCTATTTTTTTAGTCACAAAAAAAGAGATGCAATTGCATCTCTTTTTTATTTTAAAACGATGATTTATTGAATCGCTTGAGCTGTTTGCGCGCCAGCAGTTTGTGCAGCAGCCGCATTGGCAGCTTGAACAGCAGTCTCACCAATCAAAGCAATCTTCGCTTTCTCTTGGCTTTTTGCAGACAATGCCGGGTTTGATGCCACAATACGATTGATGTTTGCAGAGTTTGCTGGTGCAATTGCCGCAGTTTGCAATACGATTGGACGGTTACCTGTCTCACCCAACGTATAGCGAATACCAGTACGTGGGCTCACGACAGTCGTCACTTCACGTTTGACTTGTGCTTCTGCTGTGTTACTACCTTTTGCTGCCAATACTTTATCGACAGTTGTAGTTTGTGGTGCTTCAGCTGCAAATGCAAAACCTGACACTGCAGCACTTGCTAAAATTAAAAGTTGTAATGGTTTTTTCATTGTCTTCCCGCTTTTAATGCGAATTCAATCAAGATCTGTAAGTTCAATAATGAAACTACAAAGCTGTCATTGACTCAAGTTATTTATCGTAAAAAAGCAGAGTCCAATGCTCTGCTTTTTATTTTAGTGCAATCTAAAATCCAGCTTTAGATTTTACCGTGGCATTGCTTGTATTTTAAGCCTGAACCACATGGGCAAGGCGCATTACGGCTTTCTGGTACCGGGAATGG
Organism: Acinetobacter sp. NRRL B-65365; assembly: GCF_001605865.1. Taxonomy (NCBI): domain Bacteria; kingdom Pseudomonadati; phylum Pseudomonadota; class Gammaproteobacteria; order Moraxellales; family Moraxellaceae; genus Acinetobacter; species Acinetobacter sp. NRRL B-65365. The sequence continues at coordinate 139,812 of NZ_LRPD01000001.1, forward strand.
TGCATTGTCTGTAAAGCCTTCTGTTTCCTCAGAAGCCGTTACCTCACCCGTTAAGCCATCCACATCATCATGTTCAAATGAAAGACGCATTGATTCAGCCTGACGTTGTTGCTGAGCTTCAAGTTCCGCCAATTCTTCTGCAGTCGGTACATGAACACGAGATAAGTCAGTTACGACATCAGATTTGATAATGCCCAACATATTCACGAATAAGTTGAATGCTTCTTTCTTGTATTCTTGCTCAGGGTTCTTTTGTGCATAACCGCGCAAATGAATCCCTTGACGCAAGTAATCCATTGCCGCCAAATGATCTTTCCAATGGCGATCCAGCGAATTCAACATAAAGTGACGTTCAAGCATTGCTGCCGATTCATCACCCATTTGTTCACGGCGCTGGCGATAACGAGCAACCACTTCATCTGAAATACGCTCAATCAAGCCTTCTTCATCTAAACGACGATCTTGATCCAGCCATTGCTGTACTGGCAATTCGATACCGAGGTCAGACTGTAACGCACCTTCCAGACCTTCGATATCCCACTGGTCATGAATTGACTCTGGTGGAATAAAGTTAGCGATTAAGCCTTTTACGACTTCGTGATGCATTTCTTCGATATAGTCTTGTAGCGTACTTTCTGCCAAAACTTCATCACGTTGTGAGTAAATGATCTTACGTTGTTCGTTATTGACATCATCGTACTTCAATAGGTTCTTACGAATATCGAAGTTACGTGCTTCAACTTTACGTTGCGCATTTTCAATCGAACGGCTCACCATTTTGTGTTCAATCGCTTCGCTTTCTTGTAAGCCCATCGCACGCATCATGCCTACGACACGGTCACCCGCGAAGATACGCATCAAATCATCTTCAAGCGATAAATAGAAACGAGATACACCAGGGTCACCTTGACGACCTGCACGACCACGCAACTGGTTATCAATACGACGTGATTCATGACGCTCAGAACCAATGATATGCAAACCACCCGAACTTAAAACGTCTTCGTGATCTTTTTCCCATTGTGCCTGTAAACGCGCTTCATCTTCAGGTGTCGCATTTTCAATTTTGGCAAGTTTTGCTTTCCAGTTACCACCAAGCAAAATATCGGTACCACGACCCGCCATGTTAGTTGCGATCGTAACCGCATTCGGACTACCCGCTTGCGCAATGATATCCGCTTCACGCTCATGCTGTTTCGCGTTAAGGACTTCGTGATGGATACCCGCCTGTAATAACTTGGCAGATAAGATTTCACTGGCTTCAATGGTTGCTGTACCAATCAGGATCGGCGCAACACCTTGCTGACGAATCTTGGTAATTTCTTCAATAATCGCAGTGTATTTACCATTACGGTTTAAATAGATTAAATCGTTATGATCGACACGTACCATTGGACGGTGGGTTGGAATAATCACTACATCCAGACCATAAATTTCTTTCATTTCCGCAGCTTCAGTATCGGCAGTACCAGTCATACCTGACAGCTTTTTATAAAGACGGAAATAGTTCTGGAAAGTTGTAGTTGCAAGTGTCTGGTTTTCTGGCTGAATTTCCATGTTTTCTTTGGCTTCAACCGCTTGATGCAGACCTTCAGACCAACGGCGACCTGGCATGGTACGACCCGTGCTCTCATCGACAATAATCACTTCTTCTTTTTGCGTTTGAGGATTAATACCAATGATGTAATGCACGTTCTTTTGATACAAATAGTGTGCACGGATTGCAGCAGTAACATGATGAACCAGATTCAGGTTGGTTGCTGAATACAGACTTTCGCCTTCGGCCAACAGACCCATTTCAATGAGTTTCTGTTCTACTGTTTCATAACCTACTTCAGTCATTTCAACTGAGCGCTGTTTTTCATCTACCCAGAAATGTCCGCCATCAGCCACTTTTTCTTCTTTCTGTGGGCGTAATGTTGGAGGAATACTGTTGATGAGCTCATACAAATGAGATGAATCTTCACTTTGACCCGAAATAATCAATGGTGTACGCGCTTCATCAATCAAGATCGAATCGACTTCATCGATAATGGCATAGCTTAGGCCACGCTGTTTTTTCTCTTGTAGAGAAAACACCATATTGTCACGAAGATAATCGAAACCGAATTCGTTGTTGGTACCGTAAGTAATATCGGAAGTATAGGCTTGAGCTTTTTCATCAGGCATTTGCATTGAGTAAATCACACCAATGCTCAAGCCTAAAAATTCGAATAATGGACGGTTTAACTCGGCATCACGTTGTGCCAAGTAATCATTCACGGTAATTACGTGAACGCCCTGACCACTCAATGCATTGAGATAACAAGCCAAAGTACCCATCAGGGTTTTACCTTCACCTGTACGCATCTCGGCAATTTTACCTTCGTGCAAGGTAATACCACCAATCAACTGCACATCGTAGTGACGCATACCCATGACACGCTTTGCCGCTTCACGACAAACCGCAAAAGCTTCTGGCAATAATTTATCTAAACTTTCGCCATTACTAAAACGTTGTTTGAATTCTGGAGTTTTTGCAGAGAGGTCTGCATCGTTAAGAGCAGATATCGTCGGTTCAAGCGCATTAATTTGTTCAACAATTTTACGCATGCGTTTGAGCTCGCGCTCATTTTTTGTACCGAAGATACCTCCGATCAGACTTGCCAACATGAATAAACTCTCTAATCCTGTTTGTTATAAGGTTCGTCAATAACAACAAACCCTAGGTCGGTTAATTTTTTCTTAGCTGTTATTATGGAGTCAGAAATAAGAACTACAAGTGCTTTGCATCCAAACAGGTAAAAAAATCTGCGAGGCGATTCTGACATCACACAACTAAAGAGCGTTAATGTAGCAAATTTGCATTTAACTTACATCGACTTCAATGTGAATTTCTGCTCATTTTTTAACAAGATCCATAAGCAATATCTCAAAAGTTCATAACAAAATACAAAAACAATAATTTTATTTATAAAGTGAATGCTGCATATTGAATGGAGAAACGACATAGAAAAAGTATAGAGGACTGATCATGACATTACGTTTAGGCGACACTGCCCCAAACTTCCAGCAAGAATCAAGCGAAGGTACTATTGATTTTTATGACTTTTTAGGCGATAGCTGGGGTATTCTATTTTCCCATCCGGCGGATTATACGCCAGTCTGTACCACTGAGCTGGGTTACACAGCCAAGCTGAAAGATGAATTTGACAAGCGTGGTGTAAAAGCCATCGCCCTTTCTGTTGATGATGTGAAATCGCACAAAGGCTGGATTCAAGACATTAATGAAACCCAGAATACCACGGTTAATTTTCCAATCATTGCAGATAAAGATCGTAAAGTATCTGAACTTTATGGATTTATTCATCCCAATGCCAGTGAAACCTTAACTGTTCGTTCATTGGTCATTATTGATCCGAATAAAAAAGTGCGTTTGATCATTACCTATCCAGCGTCAACAGGGCGTAATTTCAATGAAGTGTTACGCGTAGTCGATTCACTGCAACTCACCGATAATCACAAAGTTGCAACACCAGCAAACTGGCAACAGGGTGAAGATGTGGTGATTGTGCCGTCATTGAAAGATGAAGAAGAAATCAAACAACGCTTCCCGAAAGGCTATAAGGCAGTTAAACCGTATTTAAGACTCACGCCCCAGCCTGAGTGAGGATCAAACGAGCAACGCTCGTTCCGAAACGCAAGGTGAACAGCTATGCTGTGAGTTAAGAGATTAAAGCGAAAGCTTCAATCGCAGTGCAAGACGACATATCAAGCCTATCTCACTGATAGGCTTTTTAATGCCAGACTCAAATTTATTTTGGTATTTTTTAATCAATACGTTATAAGAATAATTCGATCCGAAACACAATAAAAATCATCATGATCTATAACATTCATCATCTGCATTGTGGCAGCTTCTGCCCTGTCTGCGCACCCTTATTCGGACAAAAAGGCTGGAAAGCTCATCTGGTTTGTCATTGCCTGTTGATTGAAACTGATCGTGGACTGGTTCTGATTGATACAGGCTTGGGCTTACAAGACTATTTACATACTGAACAGCGTCTGGGCAACCTGCTGACTCAATTTGGTTCTATCGTGCCGAACCTGAAACTCAGTGCCATTCAACAGATTCAGCAACTCGGCTTTAGTCCCAATGATGTAAAACATATTTTTGTGACGCATCTGGATTTCGACCATGCGGGTGGTATCTCTGATTTTCCCCATGCAACCGTACATGTGCTGGCCTCAGAATTTAATGCGACCCAGACATTATCTGCCAAAGGGAAACTACGTTATAAAACCGAGCAGTTTAAACAGCATCGACATTGGAGCTTTGCAGAACATAACGATGGTGAAGACTGGTTCAATCTCCAGCGTGTGAAAGGCCTTCCGTTCTTTCAGGATGAAATTCTCATGGTGCCGTTGCTCGGACATACGCTTGGGCACTCAGGCATTGCAATTAAAAAACAGGATTGCTGGATTCTCTTTTGTGGCGATGCTTACTTTTCCCACCTAGAGCTCAATCCTAAAAATAAACTCAGAGCACTCGACCTCACCGAACACTTATTGGCTGAAGATAACCAGCAGCGTGTGCATAACCTAAAACGCTTACAATATCTGGCTCAACATGAACCCCAGATTGAGTTAATTTGTGCGCACGATCCCGTTGAATTCAGTCGCTATCAATCCATCTTATGAAAAAAACACTCATTGCCCTGACACTTATTTCCACCCTCAGCATGGGTGGTTGCATGAAACATCCAAGTCTAGATGATGAACAACGCCCTAAAAACTGGGGAACATTGATTTCCAATACACATAACTTTTATCAAATCAGCAATGATGTGTTTCGTAGCGATCAGCCGAGTAATGAATTAATTCCAAGCTTAAAACAGTACAACATTGATACTGTCATCAATCTTCGCGCTCGAAATGAAGATGCAAAAGTTCTCAAAGATCAACCCTTTAATCTGGTACACATCCCGATTTATACCTGGGCAATCAATCGTGAAGACTTATTACAAGCGATGCGTGCCATTCAAACCGCGAAACAGCACAATCAAAAAGTATTGATCCATTGCTATCATGGTTCAGACCGTACAGGTGCGACCATTGCCATGTACCGCATTATTTTTGAACACTGGTCGATTGAAGATGCAGTAAAAGAAATGAAACAAGGCGGCTATGGCTTTCATGTGATCTGGAAAAATATCGACCACTTATTTACCCCTGAAAATGTAAAATGGATTCAACAACAACTGTCGAATCCATCTTCATAACATCAAATCAGAAGGGTTTCATTTAACGTTGATCGAGTGGAACCCAATCAATCACCCAAGCTGATTTCATATTCAGACTATCATCAGACGTAATTTTCTTACGGGTAGTATCTGCCGTATCACGATCTTTGGCTGGGCCAACCATGATACGAATCCCTTTAGATGTCGGGCTAGTTGTCACCTTATAGCCTTTAGCGCGTAATTTTGAAACGACAGCATCTGCATTGGCCTGATTTGCAGCCAGTGCCACTTGTACCATCCATTTCTTATCGCCATTTTCCATAAGATCGCGGGCTTTTTCAGCTTCTGCTTTCTTATCTGCTTCAGCCTTACGCTTATCTTCAGCAGCTTTCTTGTCTGCATCTGCCTTACGTTTATCTTCAGCGGCTTTCTTATCTGCCTCGGCCTTACGTTTGTCTTCCGCAGCTTTCTTGTCTGCTTCAGCTTTACGTTTATCTTCGGCAGCTTTTTTATCCGCTTCTGCTTTACGCTTGTCTTCCGCAGCTTTTTTGTCTGCCTCTGCCTTACGTTTGTCTTCCGCAGCTTTACGATCAGCTTCCGCTTTCTTTGCCGCTTCTGCTTTACGTTTATCTTCCGCTAGCTTTTTGTCAGCATCAGTCGTCTTTTGCTGGTCTGCTTTTAACTGTTCCGCTCGCTTCTTTTCATCCGCTTTGCGTTTGTCTTCAGCAATTCGTTTTGCTTTTGCTTTTTCATCTTCAACCAGCTCAGGTGGAATATTGTCTGAACTTTCTTGTGCAGCAGTACGGCGTGCATTGATTGCCGCGTATTCTTCAGCCGCTTTACGAGCCGCCGCTGCTTCTGCTTGCTGCTGCATTTTTAAAAATTCAGCAGCACGCGCCTCTTGTTCAGCAACCGCTTTTTCACGAGAGCGACGTTGTTCTTCAAGCAAACGTTTTTCTGTTTCAACATCAACCGCTAAAGGTTGTAATGAAACCATTTCACTCTCTTGGGCAGGCTGAGCAGTTTTTGGCTTAGACTCTGTTTTGGGAATAGGATGAGTAACGTTAGCTTGCGTATGATCTTGCTCTATTTCTTCATTACCTTTAAGAAGTAATGCGGCCAATAAAACACCACCTCCTAATAGAACAACGCCACCCATCCAACGTTGTTTGTTATTCATCGACATTCTTCTAAATACTCCCAGACCGCTTCTAAAGTATGAAACGAACCACAGACTAAAATCAGCTGATTGTTATTACCTTGTTTCAGCACAGTTTCAAACGCTTGCTGGATACTGCCGAACTCATGGACCTGTTGCCCTTGCAATGCGTCTTGAATCTGTTGCATTGGTGCGGCTCTAGGCACATCTAAATTAGCAATAAACCAATCTTTTACTGTTGTTTTTAGTAAATCAGTGACAGATGGAATGTCTTTATCTGCCAACATTGAAAATACTGCAACAACTTCTGTGTACTGTTTATTGTATTTTAAGAATTTTCGCAACTGCTTCAATAAAAATTCGACGCCATGCGCATTGTGCCCAGCATCAAAAATAACCGTTTTATCCTGAATTTGTCTGATTTCAAAACGGCCTTGTAGACGTGCCTGCTGAATACCCGTTGCAATGGCATGTTGTGATACTTCAATCCCACTCACCAGTACAGTGGCAACCGCAGTTGAAATATTATCTAAGGCAAGCTGTCCAACTGGAAGCTTTAAAGTGCTACCAGAAGATGCAAATGACCATGTTTGACCATCTTCATCTAACTGATAGAAATAATCTTGATTGAGTGTATATAACTGCGCTTGGGTTTCAGCCACTTTATCCTGAATGGCTTGCGGGAGTTGCTGTTGCCCTGCAAAAACCACTGGAATATTCGGACGAATGATTCCCGCTTTTTCAAATGCGATTTTTTCGACCGTATCGCCGAGCCAATCGACATGATCTAAACCAATATTGGTAATGACAGCAACGTCTGGATCAATCACATTGACCACATCTAGACGGCCACCAAGACCGACTTCAAGCACCCAGACATCACATTGCTGCTGTTTAAAAATCAAAAAAGCAGCCAAAGTGGTTGCTTCAAAAAAAGAAAGACTTAATCCACATTCACGGCGAGCCTGATCGACCTGTACAAAAGCATCTACCAGAGTCTGATCATCAGCCTCGACACCCGCCAGCTTCACTCGCTCATTAAAACGGTAAATATGCGGTGACTGGTAAAGTCCAACCTTATAACCTTGTGCATTTAAAATTGCAGCTAAAGTTGTCGTGGTCGAGCCTTTGCCATTAGTTCCTGCGACTGTAAATACTTTTGCCTCAGGTTGCATTACCCCCAGCTTTTCAGCCACAGGAATAACGCGCTCTAAACCTAAATCAATGCCTGTAACATGAACATGGCCCCAATAATCGAGCCATGTTGTTAATGTATCCGTTGAATGTGGAGCGTGCGGTTTCAAGGTAAGTTCATCAGTTTTGCAACAAGTCTGTATACAGTATCACGTAATGCGTGACGATGAACAATTTGATCGACCACACCATGATCAAGCAAATATTCTGCACGTTGGAACGGTTCTTCCAGTTTCTCACGTACTGTTTGCTCAATCACACGTTTACCCGCAAAGCCAATCATCGCCTTCGGTTCAGCGATATGTACATCACCCAGCATTGCCAATGAAGCAGTCACACCACCATAGACAGGATGGGTCAATACCACCACATAAGGCACACGTGCTTCTTTCATTTTCTGGATGGCAGCCGCAGTACGCGCCATTTGCATCAAGGACAACATACCTTCCTGCATACGTGCACCGCCAGAAGCAGCAAAACAGATCATCGGTTGATGCAATGCAATTGCACGTTCAGCCGCTTGTACAAAACGGTCGCCTACAACCGTACCCATTGAACCACCCATGAAATCAAAGTCAAAGGCACAGGCAACAAGGTCTAAACCTTTAAGCGAACCTTGCATTACCACAAGTGCTTCAGTCTCACCGGTTTTGTCTTGGGCTTCACGCATACGATCTGGATAAGGTTTGCTGTCCACAAACTTTAATGGATCTTTGGCATTAAATTCCTGACCTAATTCGCCATTCACCTGATCAAAGAACCAGTTCAGACGATCACGTGCACGCATACGTAAGTGTTCATCACATTGAGGACACACATAGGCATTAAATGACATGGCAGTACGTGTCACCAGTGCATGGCACTCAGGACATTCAATCGTAGGCTCAGTAAAGGTCGCTTTAAATGTTTGCTGTTGATCTGCAACCTGAATACCTGGGACATGACGCTCAGTCCAAGGTGTTGAAGGGTTAAGAACCTTCCCTGATGTTAACTCTTGACTCATACTAACTCATCGAGCGCAGCTCGAAGCTCCTTCACTTTATTCACCGTCTGTTGCGCAGCTTCATCGGCTGGCAATGTCGCAAAAGATTTAACGAAAGCACTTCCTACAATAACGGCATCGGCAACTTGACCCATCGCTTTTGCAGACGCTGCATCACTAATTCCAAAACCCACACCGACTGGCACATTGGTTTTAGATTTAATTTTTGCAATACGCGCTGCTGCTTCAGAAGTATCTAAAGTTGCCGCACCTGTCACACCTTTTAATGACACATAGTAAACGAAGCCGCTTGCTTGATTTACCACATGTTGAATACGCTGGTCTGTTGAGGTCGGTGCGAGCAAGAAGATCTGATCCATTCCATTTTGTTTAAGAACTTCACCTAATTGCTGAGATTCTTCAGGCGGTAAGTCCACCAAAAGTACACCATCAACGCCACAGTCTTTCGCATAAGCAACAAACTTTTCATAACCAATGACTTCAACAGGATTTAAATATCCCATTAATACCACTGGTGTCGTTTGATCTTTTTCACGAAAGGCTTTCACCATATTCAATGCATCTAAAGTATTGGTTCCACCTGCCAAAGCACGTTCAGCCGCTAAAGCAATCACGGGACCATCTGCCATCGGGTCAGAGAAAGGAAGACCCAGTTCAATGACATCAACGCCCGCTTCTACCATTTGATGAAGCAATGGAACAGTTACCTGTGGATGCGGATCACCTGCCATTACATAAGAAACAAGCGCTTTACGTTGCTGAGATTTAAGCTGTTCAAAACGAGTGGCAAGACGTGACATAGGATTATGCTTTCCTGATTTATATAAATTAAGGAGTTGTTTGTGGTCATTTAAAAACACTGCATTGTAACGCTATTTTTTGTTCATTGAACAGAGTTTGACGTGAATGCGACAGCGAATCCTGAGACTTACAACTCCCCTTGTACATTTATCTATATTTTGAGTTTTTTCTCAATGATCAAAGATTCCTAATTTCGGGCTTATCACGTAGCATTTTAGAAATCCGCCAAGCTCCTTTATACTACCCGCAATTTTTAAGTTTCCTTTTTATTTTTATGTCTGCCCACTCTCCGGAAAAAGTACAAAGCAATGCCCTTGCTTTGCTGCCGCTATTGGTATTTTTGATCATCTTTCTCGGGAGTGGTCTGTATCATTCAATGATCGGAACAGAATTTGCCTTCTATCAGGTCAAAGCACCTGTGGCTGCAATTCCAGCGGTGATTCTCGCCCTTCTGCTCTATAAACAGAAACTCAATAAAGCCATTGACGAATTCCTGCAAGGTGCCAGCCATCCGAATCTAATCTTAATGTTTATGGTTTTTATGCTGGCAGGGGCTTTTGCCAGTGTATCCAGTGCGATTGGCAGTGTCGATGCGACCGTACAACTCGGACTTTCACTGATTTCAGCTGAATATGTGTTGCCTATGCTGTTTATCATTGCAGCATTTATTGCGACTGCAATGGGAACCTCAATGGGCACCATTGCTGCTTGTGCACCGATTGCCTTTGGTTTCGCGCAAGCTACTGATATTGCACCGATCTATGCGATTGGTGCGGTGGTCGGCGGTGCCATGTTTGGCGATAATTTATCGATGATCTCCGACACCACTATTGCTGCAACACGTAGCCAGAATGTTGAGTTAAGAGATAAATTTCGGGTCAATGTCTGGATTGCCCTTCCTGCTGCCATTATCACACTATGTGTTTATATAGCACTGAGCCACGATGCAGAAGCCATTCAATCACAGCCTTATGATTTATGGCTAATTCTGCCTTATCTTGCAGTATTCTTCCTCGCTTTTACCCGTTTACACGTCTTAGCCGTGCTGATGATTGGTGTGATTTTATCGGGTGTGATTGGTCTGGTTGAAAAGCCTGAGTTTGATATTTTGAAGCTCAATAGCTCAATCTATGATGGCTTTGTCAGCATGTTTGAGGTGGCATTACTTTCCATGTTGCTGGGCGGGCTATCTGCTTTAATGCAAAAAGAAGGCGGATTGCAGTGGTTAATTCAACGCATTTATGCCATTACTCGCCTGTTTAAGTTTGGCCGACAACGTGCAGGTGAATTCGGCATTAGCTTTCTGGTGGTATTCTCAAATTTGTTTGTGGCCAATAATACCGTTGCGATCATTCTTTCTGGCGATATGGCACGTGAAGTGGCAAAGGAATATGGCGTAGATCCTAAACGTAGTGCAGCTTTACTGGATATTTTTTCTTGTGTCATTCAAGGGATTATTCCCTACGGCGCGCAGTTACTACTCGCCTGTTCAATTGCCAAACTCTCACCTATTGAATTGATTGGCAATATCTATTATTGCTGGATTCTTGCGATTTGCGCAGTACTTGCCATTGTCTTTAATTATCCGCGTTTAAAAACACGTTAAAATCCTCTACAAATATGAGACTCGAAAATGTCGTTCACAACCTGAGCAAGCCAAAGCGACTGAAGCTTTGGTGAAGCGCAAGAACGAGGAAGTGAACCTTGCGGAGCTTCAATCGCTCCTCATGTGAATGACAATGGTTTTGCCTACTTTTGCCAAAACAAAAGTAGGTCGAACCGAAGGTTTATACAATAATTAGATGAGAATACAACATGACTCCGTTGAGCCTCCCCCATTTAAATAAGAATTATGCCTAGTGAAAAGATTCATTTTAAATCTACAAAGATTTTAAAAACTGCTTGGGCGTAACGCCTGTCCAACGCTTAAACGCCCGTCCAAACGCACTCTGATCCGCATAATTCAGCCGCTCCGCAATCTCTGAAAAAGACTTACCTTGTTGCAAATACAACTTACTTTGCTCCAAACGATACTGATCCAGCACATCCTGAAAATTCAGTTCATACGCTTTAAGCTGACGTTGTAAAGTACGTTCTGAACAATGCAATCGCTTGGCAACATAACTCTGCAATACCTCTTCCTGCTGCAATAAACCCTGTTCAATCAGGCTATGTATCTTTTGTCTAAATTGCTGCTGTTGAATCTCAAAAGAACTGACACTGTTCAAGGATTGCTGTGCCTGAGTAGATAACACCTGATTCAACTGTTGATCTGCAGCAATACTTTTTGCTTTTAAAATCTGGTTAGAAAAGCGGATCGCATACTGCCCTTGCTGAATCTGAATCGGACAGCCATAAAATTTTTCAAAATGATAAAGTGCAGTATGGGGCGCATAACCAAACTGGATGTTCTGCGGCGGAATCAGGGCATCTTGGACAATGGATTGGGCAATCTTGAAGATCAGGGCCAGATTCAATTCATACATTTCCCGATAATCACGATAAGAGGCACTCCACACAATTTGAATATAGTCTGGAAACTGCTGGACATCGAGCTGTTCTAAATTAGTTTGCTTAAAGACCAGAGAATAATAACGCTGTAATAGCTGCAAGGCTTGTTGTAGATCAATACTGGTTGATGCCAGATAACCCATCAAACCTAAGTCCTGCAAATTGGCATGCTCTGCCAAAACCAAGGTAATGGGACGAGTGAAATGTGGTTGAGCAGCCTGTAATAACAAGGCATAACGCTCGACATCAAAGTCTTTTTCATCTGGATTGTCTAAACAGGCTTGAAAGGCTTGCCACAGTTCAGGTGCAACAACTTTAGATAAATCAACTTGTTCCTGTTGCAGCACGCGACTAAACAAACGCAAGTATCCGATTATTATTTTAACTGACATGGGCCAATCTCATCCTGAGCTGTCGTTATTTGTATAAAAATTGGCTGTAACTGTCAAAACATTTCATCGGAGTTTTTCCATACTGGCGACATGAAGAAAAATAAGGAATTGTCAAAATGAATGCACATGTTTCCTATCAAGTTGATCCTGTGGTCAGAACCAAACTGGACTTCCATTTAGAACAAGCCCCCCGCTTCTGGTTCGGTGGCGATCCATTCCGTACCCGTATGTTTGATGCCCTCAGCCTGACCTTCCCCGATGGCGAACGTTATTTTATTGAATGTGTCCGTTTATTCCGTGACAAAATTGATGATCCAGACTTGCAAGAACGTGTGGCTGACTTTATTCGTCAGGAAGCACAACATGGCATTGCACATGACAAAATGAACCAGATCATGAAAGATCAAGGGATGCCTGTGGAGCAGTTCACCACTCGCTTAAAGAAAATCTTTCGCTTTGAATTGAAGAATCGCTCTCCCCAATACAACATTGCCATGACCGCCGCAGCCGAGCATTTAACTGCGCTGATGGCGGATACCTTCTATAGAAAAAAAGAGACGTTGGCCGAAGCTGATCCTTTTGTTCGCGCACTTTTTGCTTGGCATGCGATTGAAGAAATGGAACATCGAGATGTCGCATTTGATGTGATGCGAGAAGTTGGTGAAGTGCCTGAAGCAACCCGTCGCTTTGCCTTAGTGTTCACAACTGTCATGATGTTTGGTTTTACTCTCTATCGTACTGATGTGATGCTCAAAACCGATGGTTTTAACTTGAGACAACGTTTTGATATGGCACGTAAAGGTTTACCGTGGTTCTTTGGTCGTAACGGTATTTTGACTGCAAAAAGAGCACAATATAGCGATTGGTTTAAAAAGGATTTCCATCCAAATCAACATCCTGTTATTCGCCAATATGATGTCTGGATCGATACTTTAGCCAAGACCAATGATCCAATTGCTGCGGGTGAAGCATTCTGGCAAGCAGGATTATAAATATATCTCGTCCATCCTACTAATATATTTTCTATTCAATATCCCTCGTTCTATTACACATTAATTGGACGAGGTAATAATGTCTAAGTTATGAATTGAAATTATTTAGAATCAAATAAAACAATTTTACTCCAGATTCGCTCTAAAAGAAAATTGCGAGCTTCATCTTCGGAATCAGCAGAGAAAACACAGTATCGTTCATTATCTAAAAGATTTACTAATGATAAATTAGAGTCACATAACGCCTCTTCTAACTCATTTCTAAGCTTATTCCTATACGCTGGTTTCTGCAAAGAGGTAATCAAAACAACTTCTTCACGTTCCTCGGTTAACCCTACATCTACCGACATAACAGATGCTAATAGATTTCTCAATATTTGGTAATCCATCAGATTTACCTCATTTCATATTTATACTAAACCACTTAATTTATAATAAACTTATCAAGTTAATGTTTTAAAACCATCTATAATAAATATTTCCTTTATAAATAGAGCTGCTGAAGCATAAAATTATTTTATCAAGCTAACTTGATACTGTTTAAACATCACCACTTCGCGTAATGTTGTTCTAACAAACCATATTGGCTATCTAATGACACTAATTCGACCTGTTCATGCGCAATCGTTCCACTGACTTTGGCTTGCCATTGATTAAACTGACTGCCGATCAAACGCAAGTTAATATTCTCAAAACGGCACCAGCCTGTTTCCACCACCAAGTTTAAACATCCACCCAAAGAACGAATTGACCAAGTTTTTTCATCTTTTTGCTCAAATAAAACATCCGTCAGCGGATACAAACGTCCATTGACCCACAAAGCATTTTCATTACCAAAACTTTCATTCACACCTGATGCCAGATTGATACCAATACGGCGATCTTGCGCATCACGGAACTGGCAAGACAACCAGAACCAAGCCGTTTCAGGGCGTAAAAAACCACAGGTATCATCCAAAGCCGCAAGACTATGTGCATTAAATTCAATCTGTTGCTGAGCTGGACTAATAAAAAAGCCTTCAACGGCAAGCGTGGTCTGCTTTTGCGTATAAGTCCAACCATTAATTCCTGTTGGGCTACATAAACTGAGCGCATCCGTACCTGCACAAAAAATCCGTGCTTTTAACTGAATCTCACCATGTTTGGTGACCTGAATATAACGCACACCATTAGCATGTTGCATATCGAATTGATAGGCTGATTTTTTAAAATGGCTTTGACTAAATAACGGCTGTTCATCGAGATGGGTTTTCAATGCCAGTGGCTGGATTGCATTCCATTCAATCACTTTTTGAGTTTGATGATCATAGACATAAAAGAAACCATGCCCTGCCCAAGATAGATCGACAATCGCCACTCCAATGCTGTAGTGCTCATGTTGCAATCCACAGAATTTAAATTTTTTATATTTAAGTTGCTTGCGCCAGCCCGTTAAGACCTGTCCATACGGCGTTTTACAAATATAGTCATCCAGATTGATTCTCGATGGTATCTGATCAAAACGTCCATAACGTGGCTGACCATTGGTTTGTATCAAATCCATTATTTCATTCCATGATTACGGGTTTGCATCTGCCTCAATAATAAAGCTTAAGCGGACAAATTAACTCATCGTTTTGTCTGTAAAAATGATGAATCCTTTGCATTTTTACCGCTAAATCCAAGTTTCTTCCGAATGATTCTAGCTCATAATTTCATCAAACATTCATACAGAAGTTTTATTTTTGAAAACAATCTTATACCACCCGATCAAAAACAATGATGACGCAACAATTATTAAAAGCTCAAGTATGCTGCCTTATGCTGCTTGCCTTGACGGCTTGTAACGACAATGATGATCATGAATCTCCTCAGGTAGAACGAAAAAATCAGACCATCAACATTCTCGCCTTCAATGATTTTCACGGTAATCTTGAACCACCCAAACGCTTTATCGAAGCAGATGATCCGAATGATAGTAGCAAAACGGTACGTATTCCTGTCGGTGGCGTGAGTTATTTTGCTGATGCCATTAAAAAATTACGCGCTCAATATCCAAACAATGCTGTGGTTTCAGCAGGTGATCTGATTAGTGCTTCCCCCCTAACCTCATCACTGTTCCTAGATGAACCGACCATTGAAACAATGAATGACATTCAAATCGATTTCAATGCTGTGGGTAATCATGAATTTGACCGTGGAACCGATGAACTACGTCGTTTGCAAAATGGTGGCTGTCAACAATATACCAGCGCCAAACCATGTCAGATCAATCCAAATTTTGAGGGTGCCAAATTTAATTTTCTGGCAGCCAATGTCTCGATGAAAGCAGATCCCAACAAGACCTTATTTCCTGCGTATAAAGTCAAAACCTACGGCGGCATTCCTGTTGCCTTTATTGGCATGACCCTAAAAGCAACACCAAGCATTGTGTCAGCTGCGGGCATTAAAGATGTTAACTTTAATGATGAAGCCGATACTGTGAATGCCTTGATTCCTGAATTAAAGAAACAAGGGATTGAAGCGATTGTGGTGGTGGTACATGAGGGCGTCGCGCCAAGTACCAAATTTAATAAAAAAACCTGTGAAGGTTTAAGTGGTCCTCTACTGGGCATTTTAGACCGTTTAGATCCTGCGGTTGATGTGGTGGTTTCTGGTCATACCCATCAGTCTTATATTTGTGATTACTCGACCAAAAATCCACAAAAACCATTTTTACTCACTTCTGCAGGACAATACGGCACAATTATTACCAATATCCAGCTCGAACTGGATGGTAAAACGGGCAATGTCATCAAGAAAGATGCGGCTCAAGTTCCTGTTCAGAGTGAAGCCTACACTTCTGGCACAACCACAGTAAACTTGACGGATCTATACCAAAAATTTAATAAGACCCCAAGTATTGAAGCCATTCTGGATAAATATCGTCAGGCTGTGACCACTATTTCCGCCCGTGTCGTTGGTACGGCAGATGGCGTGATTAATCGTAATGCCACTGAAAGCGGTGAAAGTGCTTTGGGTAATTTAATTGCCGATGCGCAACAAGCCATGGCATTAACTGCGAGCAATCAAGGTTCTGATTTCACCCTGATGAATCCAGGTGGTGTACGTGCCGATTTACAGGTCAATACCAATAATCAGATCACCTTTGGTGATGTATTTACCGTTCAGCCATTTGGCAATTCGATTGTGACGCTAAGCCTCACTGGCAAACAGATTCGTGATGTCTTAGAACAACAATGGTCAGGTGCCAATGCAGCTACAGTACGTATCCTACAACCATCTAAAGAATTCAATTATTCATATAAGAAAGACAATTCGGTTTCACCACGTGCCAGCAATATTTTGGTAGCAGGACAAGCGCTGGATGATAGTACGGTTTACCGTGTGACCGTAAATAGCTTCCTTGCCGATGGTGGTGATAACTTTACCATCTTAAAAAAAGGTAAAAATCCTGTCGGTGGTGGACAAGATATTGATGCACTAGAAAAATATGTATCTCTGCATTCTCCACTGACAGCACCAAAAACCGATCGAATCAAAGTCACACCTTAATCACATCATAAATAAAAAGAGGGAAGCAAATGCTTCCCTCTTTCTTTTCTAAAACGATTATTAAGCTAAGGTGAGATAAGTATTTTCCCAAATCATAGGGTCAAACTCACCTTGAACTAAATGGATATAACGTCCTGCAATATGATCTATCGGAATGCAATCATCGACATCCACCACACGATCTGTATGTGGCTTATGCCAGTGTTGCTTGATGAACTGTTTACCTAACTGTTTTGCCGCCACTGCATCAGGTGCAACGACAAGATGATAGCTATGCAACTCACCAAAAGTATCGGGCGTGTAAGCACCCAGATTAATCAGATACAGCTTTGCCTCAGTCACTGACGGTGCAGCATCTAAGAAGTGAATCTGATAATTCACACCTTGCGATTGCACACCAGAAATCTGCGCCCAAGCATCAATATGTAAACCTTTTAATTCACCAAACCAAGCCTGTTTCAGTTGCGGTGTAAGCTCAGATAAGCTATGACCAATTACCATCACTACATCATGGACTTCCGTATTGGCTTTTGCATGTCGGCCGCCCAACATCACCATAAACAAACTTGGCATAGCGGCAGCTTACATCTCGACCATTTCAACACCATCAATACGCGCAACGGTCATCAAGTCTTTATCACCACGGCCTGAAACTGTCGCAATAATGATTTGATCTTTCGACATGGTCGGTGCAAGTTTAGTGACGTAAGCCATCGCATGTGAACTTTCAAGAGCAGGGATAATGCCTTCAATCTTGGTGAGATCACGGAAACCTTGTAGTGCTTCATCATCATTGATTGGCACATATTCCACACGGTTCATGTCTTTCAGGAAACTATGCTCTGGGCCTACACCTGGGTAGTCCAAACCAGCTGAAATACTGTGAGTTTCGATGATCTGACCTTGCTCATCCGACATCAAATAAGTACGGTTACCATGTAACACACCCACATGACCTGCATTCAAAGGCGCTGAGTGTTTACCTGTTTCAATACCATAACCTGCGGCTTCAACACCGTACATTTTCACATCTTGATCATTCAGGAATGGATAGAACAAGCCCATTGCATTTGAACCACCGCCCACACAAGCGACCAAAGCATCTGGCAAACGCCCTGCTTGTTCTTGGATTTGACGACGTGCTTCACGACCAATAATCGACTGGAAATCACGAACAAGTTGCGGATATGGATGTGGGCCAGCCACAGTACCAATCACATAATAAGTACTGTCGACATTAGTAACCCAGTCACGCATTGCCTCGTTCATGGCATCTTTTAAAGTTTTAGAACCGCTTTGTACGGGCACGACCGTTGCGCCCAACAAACGCATACGGTAGACATTCATCGCTTGACGTTTCACGTCTTCAGCGCCCATGTACACCACACATTCCATACCCAGACGTGCTGCAATGGTTGCCGTCGCCACACCGTGTTGACCAGCCCCTGTTTCCGCGATAATGCGCTTCTTACCTGAAAGCTTTGCCAATAACGCCTGACCAATCGTGTTATTGACCTTGTGCGAACCCGTATGGTTCAAATCTTCACGTTTCAGATAAATTTGCGCACCACCGAGGTGCTGAGACCATCGCTCAGCGTGATAAAGCGGACTAGGACGACCAACATAGAACGCAAGATCACGATCAAACTCTGCCAAGAATTGAGCATCATTCTTCATACGACCATAAAGACTTTCGAGGTCTTCAAGTGCAGCCATCAGCGTTTCTGATACAAAACGTCCACCATGAATACCGAAATGCCCTTGCGCATCTGGAAACTGGGTGTAATCAATAACCTGATTTTCTTGATTAGAGTTTTGCTGATCCACGTTGGACTCCTTGCATAAATTTTTCAATGAGTTGTTGGTCTTTTATACCTTTTGCGGACTCGACGCCTCCGCTGACATCCACAGCAAAAGCTGCTGTGGTATCAATAGCTTCACTGACATTTTCAGGGGTTAATCCCCCAGCCAAGATGAGTGGAATTTCAAGTTGGGGAAATTGCGTCCAGTCAAAACTGTGCCCTGTCCCACCTTTTAGCTCAGGATGCCATGCATCTAATAAAACTGCACTGGCACCTGCTGCTTGATAGCGCTGGATTTCAGCGACAATATCCAGATCAGGTTTGACCTGAATGGCTTTATACCAGCGACGTTTGCATTGCGTTGCAATTGATTGACATTGTTCTGGCGTTTCATCGCCATGTAGTTGTAATACATCCAAAGGAACTGAATCAAGCACCGTTTGAATGTCTTCAACAGTCGCATTCACAAATAAGCCGACCAGTTGTACATAAGGCGGCACTTGCTTTGCTAATATTTGTGCTTGTTCAATGCTGACATTTCGTGGACTTGGCGGAAAAAATACAAAGCCGATCGCATCTGCACCAGATTGTACAACGGCGTGAATATCTTGTACTCGGGTAATTCCACAAATCTTGGCGCGAGTTCGCATTTGGCTTTGGCGCATGAGCTGTCCAATTTAATCTGAATATTTTTGAAGCTCTCGCATTGTAATGCAATTTGACTGACTTTGTGCAAAGTTCATTCTGAAATGCAATTGTTTAAAAAACGTTAACACTTTATACTTTGCGTAATCTTGCAACAAGTCTAAAGCAAATTCTTTTGCTTATAGGGAAGTTGGTGAAATTCCAGCACTGCCCTCGCAACGGTAACACCGAATCACTCATCTCAGCTCAACGCCAAATCACTGCATCGGTATGATGTGGGAAGATGATGAGTAATATCATTTGTTTGATGATTATAGTGAAGTCCGGAGACCTGCTTGTTGTTTATTTCCACATTATCATTCACGACGGGTGAATGTCTGGAGTGCGCATGTCTACTGCTTTTCAACCAACTCGTTTAGTTGGGGCTATCGCTATTGCGATGGGGTTTACTTCACCAGCTTTTGCTCAAAATCAATCAACAGATAAAACTGCAACGCTCGATACAATCGTTGTGACCGCATCTCGTAGTGAACAGAAAATTAGTGAAGTTCCTGCACGTATCAATATTATTGAACCTAAAATTCTTGAGCAGTCTCCGATTGCCTCTTTACCACAATTATTAGAAACCGATGCTTCAATCAATATGGTACAAAGCGGTGGCTATGGACAAACCGCGTCTATTTTCTTACGTGGTGGTAATTCAAACCAGACATTGGTTTTAAGAGATGGTGTACGTCTGAATTCAGCGACTTCTGGCACAGCGTCTTTATCATTTATTGATACAACAGATATTAAACAGATTGAGGTATTAAAAGGCCCAGCCTCTGTTTTATATGGTACGGATGCAATCTCTGGTGTGGTTCAACTGATTTCAAAAACACCTGAAAAAACTTCAGCTTTTGTAACCGGTGAAATCGGTGAAAACAAAACCTATAAAGCGGTAGTTGGTGCAGACTTGGCTGAAAATGGTTTCTATGCACAAATTCGTGGGCAACGTCTAGAAACTGACGGCACTCCAGTAAAAGAAGTAAAAAATGCAATAGATGCCTCATATGACCAGAAAGGTTATAGTGCAAAAATTGGCGTAGATAAAGAACAGTACGCTGCTTCGGTTGATTATAGCGAGAATCAGGGTTATAGCGATTATGACAATTATGGAAGCCTTGTTTCTCAAGACTTCAAAAATGAGATCATAAATATCAAAGGTCGTTTGAATATTCTTGAGAATTTAGCCTTACATGCCCGTTTCTCTCAATTCAAAGATGAAATAGAACAAAATAATTCAACAGATTTCATTCATAGTAAAACGCAAGAATCTGAAATCTATGGTCAATGGGGTTTTACAGCGAATCAACAGCTATTAGTTGGTGTTACACACCGAAATATTGATGGGGATGTGCTTTCATACGGTACGCCATACCAAGAAGATATTGATTCAACAGGATATTATATTCAGCACAAATATGACCAAGCTGGGTTAAATACCCAAGTCGGAGTCCGTGTTGAAGACAATGAAAAATTTGGTACCCATACCGTTGCTCAAGGCTCTGTTCGTTACCAAGTACTACCTCTAACCAGTATTTATGCAAATATTGGTTCAGCCTTTAAGGCACCAACACTCAACGATATGTACGCTTATGGCGGTAACCCTGACCTTAAACCAGAAGAAAGCTTTTCATATGAGATCGGTCTAGATCAAAAATTGGCTTACAACATTTCAACGGGTTTATCTCTTTATACAACAGAAGTAGATAATCTTATTGATTTTGATGGCGTTCTGAATCAAATGAGAAACCTTGAAAAAGCTAAAATGGAAGGTAGTGAGCTGTATGTAAAATGGCAAGGTGAAAACCTGTTTACTAATTTAAGCTATAACTATGTTCGCGCTAAAGACAAGAAAAATGATGAAGATCTAAGTCGTCGCCCTCGTCAAAATATTGCGTTGACTGCTGGTTGGACAGATGAACAATATACCTTCTCGACCACAATGCTTGCGAATGGTGATTATGACAACAGTGCGTTTGATAATGCTCAAATCCCTGGGCACTTCCGTGTAGATATGCATGGACAATACAAAGTGAATAAAAATGTAGATATCTTTGCCAATATCCAAAATGTAGGCGATTCAAAATATCGTACTGCATATGGGAGCGGTAGTTACTACATCAACGGTGGTCGCTTAGCTTCTGCGGGTGTCACATTCCGTTATTAATCGTGCGCTAAAATAATAAAAACATTTTCTTAACTCCAGTTTCGGGGTAATGTTCTGACCGACATTATCCCCTTTTTATTTTCAGGATCAGAGAAACAGAACTATGGGACATCGTTTAAGTAAAATCTATACACGTACAGGCGACTCAGGCACCACAGGTCTCGGAGATGGTTCACGTGTTGCCAAAGATGATTTACGCATCGCAGCTTTGGGTGATGTCGATGAACTCAATGCAACCATTGGTGTGCTTCGCGCACAAATCAGTGCCAGCCAAGTTGAAAATAAAGCACACTGGGATAAAAGTTTAAGCCTGATTCAACATTGGTTGTTCGATCTAGGTGGCGAAGTCTGTATTCCAAATTATCACCTGCTTCAACCTGTATGTATCGACTTTCTGGAAAAAGAAATCGACCACATGAATGAATCTTTACCGATGTTAAAAGACTTCATTTTACCATCAGGTACTTTGGCTTGTAGCTATGCCCATCAAGCCCGCGCTGTCTGCCGTCGTGCAGAACGTGCTTTATTGTCAGTACATAATCGCGA
This sequence comes from Acinetobacter sp. NRRL B-65365, assembly GCF_001605865.1. Classification (NCBI taxonomy): domain Bacteria; kingdom Pseudomonadati; phylum Pseudomonadota; class Gammaproteobacteria; order Moraxellales; family Moraxellaceae; genus Acinetobacter; species Acinetobacter sp. NRRL B-65365. Next base: position 161,825 of record NZ_LRPD01000001.1, read on the forward strand.
CCAAAATATTCAAGCGACTGCACTACAATTATTGAATCGCTTATCCGACTGGTTATTCGTTGCCTCACGCGCTCTTCAACGCGCCGAAGGTGGTAGCGAAGTGCTATGGCAAAAGAATATTAACGACAGTATTGATCAAGCATAACTTTTCAATAAAGGCAGAGACAAATGCGAATTATTGGTCATCGTGGTGCGCGTGGTGAAGCCCCTGAAAATACGTTAGGTGGCTTTCGTTATCTGCATGATTTAGGCGTACGTGCAGTCGAGTTTGATGTACGCCAATTGAAAGATGATCAATTGGTCGTGATCCATGATGATGACTTTGTTCGCACTGCAGGCCGTTCACAACAGGTTGAAAGCTGTAATTTATTAGAAGCGCAGCAATTCGATCATCGTCATCAATGGCAGGCATGGGCCTTTGAAGAATATACGCCTAGTCTTCCCCATGTCCTTGAGTGCTTAACGGACTTTGAGCATATTGAAGTTGAAATCAAGGCGGTTACAGACGATGCAGCGGCTGAACGCTTGGTCTATCAACTTCATCAAGATTTAAAAGATTTTGAGCAAAGCGCAACCATTACCAGTTTTGATGTCAAAATTTTAGCTGCCTTACAGCGTCATCACAGCCATTTTAAGCGTGGACTACTGGTTGAAATTCCAATTGGGGAATATGCGATTGAACTTGCCCAGCAATATGACTGTTGTCAAATTGGTTGGGGAGATGCTCTAGCAACCGATGAAATTATTCAACGGACTCAACAGGCAAATCTTGCAATCAGTGTCTGGACGGTAAATGAGGTTGAACGTGCCAAGCATCTGCAGCAGCTGGGTATTCAAGGTTTAATTACTGATGTTCCAAGTACCATGTTGCAACATTTAAAATAACAAAAGGCGGAATAAATTCCGCCTTTTCTTTTATTTCTTACGCTGGGCCTGAATCAAACGCTGCCCTTTTGCATCTAACAAATATAGGTTTGCGCCATCTAGCTGGAAGCGCTCAACTCGTTGAATCGCATCCATCAAATCCGCCTCTTGCGCTAAAGCGCGGTTACAGCTTTGATGCTGTGCCATCACATCAAAATCCAGTTTACGCTGGGTGAAATCATATTTATAACGACCATAAATATTGTTGCAGCCCGTATGCCCTGACACCATCTTTGAAATGGAATTGAGCTGAAAACCCGGATACTGGTTAAAGAACAAAGCTCGCTTGCCTTGAATGGTGGTAATTTGCCAATCCACATCTTGCACACCATCGGTACTTTTACGTACTTGCATGGCGGGCGGCTGTGTCACCCGTTTCGGCTGCAAGGTATTCTTTTGCGCCGGCTGGGGTTGGCTTTGGCAGGCTGCAAGCATGACAGCAGCAGAGAATATTAAAGTTTTGTTAAAAAATGCCTTCAAAGAAAAAATAGGATTTTTCATGGTATTTTGCTCAGACATTGATTTATTTCACCTTTTAATTCATTGATCAAATTTACAAATGAATTCTGTTACTGTTCTTTCGATACAACTGTACAATAATACTAGTGCTAATCGATTTGGACATGCTAATATCAGTGATAAAATAGCAATATATCGTCATGATTGGTTTTGCTATCTCGTTTAGTTTTATTATCTTGTACAAACAAGGTTTTTAGGAGCGCTGACGGATATGACTTCCGCCCCACTCAAAAAAAAGGCACCCATTAACTGGACTGCTAGCATTACCTTAATTGGCACACCAATTCTTGCCGCTATTTTAATCCCTTTATACGCTTATTATTATGATTTTAGTGTAAGTGCTTGGGTGAGCATGATCTTCCTTTTGGCGCTCAGTAGCCTAGGAATTACAGCAGGTTATCACCGTCTTTGGGCACATCGTGCTTATGAAGCAGCTTTACCACTTAAAATTTTATTGATGATTGGTGGTACCTTTGCTGTCCAAAACAGTATTTTGTTCTGGGCTTCAGGTCACCGTACCCATCACCGCCATGTCGATGATGTGGATCAAGACCCGTATTCAATTAAACGTGGTTTTTGGTACGCGCACTTAGGCTGGATGATTCGCGATCATTCGCCATCTGAACCTGACTTTAAAAATGCACCTGATTTGCTCAATGACAAATTAGTGATGTTCCAGCATAAATATTATGTGCCAATGGTCATCGCAGTTCATGTCGGTGTATTAGGCTTAATCGGTTGGGCAACTGGCGATATCTGGGGCGTGATTTTACTGGGTGGTTTATTACGTTTAATCATTAGCCACCACGTCACCTTCTTTATTAACTCGCTTTGCCACATGTGGGGCAAACGTCCTTATACCGATGAAAATACAGCACGTGACAACTTTGTCTTAGCTATTTTTACTTGGGGTGAGGGTTATCATAACTATCATCACATCTTCCAGTACGATTACCGTAATGGCGTGAAATGGTGGCAATATGATCCAACCAAATGGTTAATCTGGACCAGCTCAAAACTTGGTTTAGCTAAAAATTTACGTCGTATTCCAAGCTTTAATATCAAAAAAGCTGAGCTTGCGATGAAGTTTAAATATGCTGAACGCGATCTTGCGATTTATGGTCATGATGTCAATACTGACATCGTGCAAATGAAGCAACGTATTGCACAAGAATACGAAGCATTTACTCATACCTTAAATGATTGGGCGAAGCTGAAAGAACAAGAGCTTCATGCCAAGAAAGCAGCAATGGCTGAAAAAATTCATCAAATGGATCACAAGCTAAAAGTTGATTTCCAGTTACTTGAACACCGTTTAAGTCATCACCGTGAATGTTTAGAAACCTTAATGCGTAACATCAAAAAAGCGCCGGTTTCTGAATAACAGAATACCCATTAAAAATGGTCTCAAATCGAGGCCATTTTTTATATCTACTGTTTCATCCTTGCGTTTTACCCTTCCCCACTGCATCCGTTAATTTGCTATAGTCATGATTCAGCTCACCATGATGTTTCAGTTATGCAATTCAATTCTCGCTATGATTCTTTAAATCCAAAGCTTTATCATCAGCAACAGCCAAGTCCGTTGCGTGGCGCCAAAGCAGGCCATTTCAATGAAGCCTTAGCGAATGAGTTGCAGTGGAGTGAAGAAGATAAAGCCAACTGGGTTGAAATCTGTAGTGGACAAAAAACCTTTGCTGAATTTCCACCGCTTGCCATGGTCTATGCAGGCCATCAGTTTGGACAATGGGCAGGACAACTCGGTGATGGTCGAGGTTTGCTCATCGGACAAATCCTGAATAAACACGGCGAAACAATTGATCTACATCTGAAAGGTGCAGGCTCTACTCCCTACTCACGTATGGGCGATGGTCGTGCTGTGCTGCGTTCGGTAATTCGTGAATATCTCGCTGGACATGCGTTAAATGCTTTGGGCGTTGCATCAAGTCACGCAGTCGGTTTTACCAGCTCAACTCAGGGCGTACAACGGGAAACCCTAGAGCTGGGTGCAATGTTATTGCGCACGTCTGAATGTCATATTCGTTTGGGACATTTTGAATGGATCAATCAATACTCGCCTGAACTCTTGGCTGAATTCACGCAAAAATGTATCGAATGGCATTATCCAGAATGTCTTGAAGCTGAAAATCCAATTCTAGCGTTTGCTGAAGCCGTGATTGAGCGCACAGCCATCATGATTTCCAAATGGCAACTGGTGGGTTTTGCGCATGGGGTCATGAATACCGATAATCTTAATATTACAGGTTCAACACTGGACTTTGGTCCTTACGGGTTTATGGAGCGTTTCCGCCCGAATTGGATTAACAACCATTCCGATTATCAGGGGCGTTATACTTATCAGAACCAGCCAAGTATTGGACACTGGAATCTTTGGACATGGCTGAACAATCTGATTCCATTAGCATCGGCCGAAGACAAAGAACAGTTCAAACTGGATCTGGCAACTTGCCTAGAAAAATTTGAACCCACCTTTTTGCAACATTATGGTCAGGGCTTATGTCAAAAGATGGGATTACCGCATTTCCATAAAGACAGTCTGGATTGCAGCTTTGCCTTCTTGAGAATTTTGCAAACCGAGCAACTGGATTACACTCAAAGCTTTATTCGTCTACAACAACAAGATTACAAAGCTTTAAGAGATGACTGTATTCATGTCCAGCAATTCGATGATTTCCTGACGCATTACCAGAATATCCGTCAACATCAGGATACCGATGAATTAGACCAGCAGATGCAACAGATCAATCCACAATATATCCTGCGCAATCATATGGCGCAGAAAGCCATTGAACAGGCTGAACGTGGTGATTTTAGTGAAGTTGATCGTTTATTTAAGCTGTTGAATCAGCCCTACCAAAAACAGCCTGATCTGGAAACCGAAGCAGATACGGCACCTTTACCCAGTGATGTACCAGAGGTAATGGTGAGCTGTTCATCTTAATTTTGAGTCGTTATGATTCACTTGGGTCGCGATTGCGGCTCAAGTGAGTTACTTATTTTAAAAGAAGAAAATAATGAAAACTGGATTGATTGCTGGATGTGTTGTTTTAATCATTTTATTGGCACTGGCCTTTTATCAGTATGGCAAGTTCATCCCAACATTTACAGCAACACATACGCCGCTTTCAACCAAAGAAATACAGCAGCTCAAACAAAGTAAACCCGTGACCTCAATTGAAGTCTTTAAGAGTCAGCGTATTTTGCAATTAAAACATCAACAGGAAGTCATTCGCAGCTATCCGATGCGTTTGGGCTTTGATCCGATCGGACATAAACAGTTTGAAGGTGATGGCAAAACGCCTGAAGGAACTTATTCTATTGATTGGCGCAATCCACAAAGCGCTTATTATAAATCTTTGCACATCTCCTACCCCAATAAAACTGATACAAGCTATGCCCAACAGCACAATCGTTCTGCGGGTGGCGATGTCATGATTCATGGTACGGTTCCGACACGTGCCACCTCATTTCCTGCAAGTGCGCGCTATATGCCACGCAAAGACTGGACCTTAGGCTGTATTGCAGTGACCAACTCGGATATAGATGAAATATGGCAACTGGTTACTGATCATACGCCCATTATCATTCACCCATAATGGGGCAACGCTCAGGCGAGTTTGCGGATAAAGGCGGTGATCAAACCGAACAATGCTTATTCAGGGGATAAGTTTCTCATCCAGGAATAATCTTATTACCGCAATCTAGCTCACCACAAGTGATTGTAAAGTAATGTAATCTTATTTAGCACAGAATCCAGTGAGGGTTCACTTAAAACTAGAAAAGAAGATAATTTCTACAAAACCTTTAAGAAACTATCCACATTTTCTGTGGATAACGCTGTGGTTATCCACAGGATAAAAGTTTTTGCTGTGCTCTACCCTTTATCATCATCAAAACTCATCTCATGTCAGCTTCTCTATACGAAGGAAAAGAGACGAGTTTATCTATAGAAACTGTTCCATATTTTCTTGGATATGAACTGCGACTATAGCAGTGCAAGGCGTTGTAGCGGTGCAAGGGGTAGCCACAGGATAAAAGTTTTTGCAGTGCTCTACCCTTTATCCTCATCAAAACTCATCTCATATCAGCCTCTCTATACGAAGGAAAAGAGACGAGTTTATCTATAGAAACTGTTCCATATTTTCTTGGGTATGAGCCACCACAGATCAATTAAAGCTGATTACTCATCTGGATATTCAAAACGATAACCCACGCCATACACCGCTTGAATCCATTCATGACGATTACCCGTATCAGCCGCCTCTGAAATCTTACGACGCAGGTTTTTAATATGGCTATCAATCACACGGTCTGCCACATCAAAGCTGTCTGGATTGATATGATCGAGTAACTGTGCACGTGAATAAACCTGTCCAAGATGTTCTAAAAACAGCTCCAATAAACGGAATTCGGTTGGTGTCAAGGTCAATGCTTTTTGTTGATACCAAATCCGTTGTTGTGCTTTATCGATACGGAATAAATCGTTTTGCTCAGGCTCTGCTTTACGTTCTAAACGGCGCAAAACAGCTTGGACACGGGCAACCAGTTCTTTAGGACTAAAAGGCTTACAGATATAGTCATCTGCTCCCATATTCAAACCTAAAACACGGTCAATTTCTTCAGTACGTGCTGTCACCATAATAATCGGCAGATCAGACTGCTCACGTACTTTACGACAGATGGTTAAACCGTCCATACGCGGCACCATCAAATCCAGAATCATCAAGCTTGGTTTACGTTGCTGGAACTGGGTAAAAGCATCTTGACCATCATGGAACATACTGACTTCAAAACCAGCAGCTTCTAAATAATCACGAACCAACTGTGCCAGTTCAACCTCATCTTCAACCAACATGATATGTTTCATGGTCTTCATCCTATCCATCATCCTCAACCAGAGAGGATCTAAAAGTTACGTATTTTGTTTTGGGAAAGTCAGTACACAACGTAATCCACCTAATGGTGAATGATCGAAAGTCAGTGAACCACCTAAAGCTTGTGCCAGTTTACATGATAAAGCCAAACCTAATCCTGTACCGCCTGTACTACGTGTACGTGAATCATCGACACGGTAGAAACGTTCACCCAGACGGGCCAGTTGCTCATCATTCATCCCCAATGGGCTGTCATCTACATACAATATCCATTGTTGCTCGTTTTGTTGAGTATGAATCTGTATTTTTCCACCTTGTTCAGTATAACGAACACAGTTCCCCAGTAAATTGACAATAATCTGTTTAAAACGATCACGATCTAACGAGAGTAAAGCCCCTTCACCAGACAAGCTGACGTCTAGCTGATTTTGCTCAAAGGTTGATCTGAAATTTTCGACTTCTTGCAGGACTACATCCCACGGATTAACTTCAGCAAAATAGCATTTCAACTGTTGTGCATCGGCCTGAGCCAGATCTGCCAGATCTTGAGTTAATTTTTTCAAACTACTGACCTGACGCATCATGGCCGCAAGGTGTTCAGGTGTGGCTTTACGAATCCCATCCTGCATGGCTTCGATTTGTGCCTGCAACACAGCCAATGGTGTTTTTAACTCATGTGAAGTATCGGATACCCATTGACGGCGTGATTCTTCATGATGGTGCAAAATATCAGCCAAATGATTGATCTGATTAGACAAATCACCTAGTTCATCATTACGTCTGATCTTAACCTGATGCTGATAGTTACCCCGTGTTAATTCTAGCGTTGCTTTTAACAGGCGCTGAATCGGCTTTTTAAAATAGGTCGCCATTAGCAGTGCTGCAATCAAACTAGATAGCACGGTTAATGCATAGACTAAAAGCAAATAACGTTTTTGATTACTAAAGAAGTTAATACTGGATGCATCATCCTGATCAAGTACAGGTTTTAATCCCAGATAGCCTACCACCCGTTCATCCACAATAATCGGACGGAACGAGATTTGGTCCGTCGCGGGTTCACCAACAATAAACTGCTGATTTTCATCATATAAGGATAAACGAGAACTCAAACCTAAACGGTCTGGAATTGAGACAAAACGCTTTTTACCATGCTCAACAGGCGTATTTAATTTATGCTCCTGTTTATCCTCTTTATCATCTTTCTTTAAACGGAACTGACTTGGACTGAGCGGAAAACGTAACCCTTCAAAGGGTTGATATTCGGAAGGTAAATTCTGCTTTAGAATTTTGAGTTCTTCATCATTAAAGATCTGACGATTTCTCATCTCAACATTATTTTGCGCCAAAGTCGGCGAAAGACTCAATAAAGTATGGTCATTAAAATAACGTTGCTGCAAAGCGATATCATACTGACGGCGTAACCACCATTGAGACAGCCGGTCGTAGTCATCTGGCGCTGCGGTTCCCTCGATTTGCAAGATCTGCGCCTGAATAGCATTGCCCCAATCATGATAAACGGTATAGACATTGCCTAAGTTGGCAATTAACCGATCCAGTTTTTGCATCTCGACATCGGCCACATAGCGTGCAAAGTTCTTTTGCATCGTCCAGTGCAAAACACCTAAGCTGATCGTAGCGATCAGTAAGGTGGTCAGTAATACCGTTAAAAACAGGCGTAAGGCTAAAGGGACACGACGAACATTCAAAAGCTTAATCTCAATAGTGTTCTATTTATGGATTGTAACCAACATGGTTCAAAAAAACTCTCCATTGTTTCTTCATCTTTATTATCTAATCTTTAATCATCAAATCACAACTGCTTATGCTGGATAAAACAATGAACAAGACAAAAATTGTATTGATGACCACCTTACTCGGTTCTGTTTTAGGTTTGGCTGCCTGTCAGTCGACCACGCCAGCAGAACAGTCAATGAATCGTGACCACCATCGTCATAATATGCAACGCGCACCGCTTACCCCAGAACAGCGTGCTGAATGGCAAGCGAAACGTGAACAGCGTTCAGAACAACGCGAACAAATGCGTCAGGAACATCAGGCACAACGCGCTCAGATCGAACAGGCATGTCAAGGTAAACGTATCGGAGAACGCGTGAACGTTCAATGGAATAAACGTGTGATTGAAGGTACCTGTGAAGTTCGTTTTACACCAGACAAATCACAATTCAAGCGTCAAGCCAATCCAACAACATAATCACCCTCTCCTCTCAGGCGCTTTCGAAGCGCCTTTTTTTTATGCGTTAAATGATTGATTTTTCATTTACACAGCTGCTTACGATTTTACATGAACAGTTTCACTCAAATGCTGGAAAACCACCTACAATCTAAGCGCTTATGCAGGTTGACCAACAAACTTTGACTTAGCAGTCACTAAGAAATGACCTGCAAAAGCTTGTACCGAACTATAACTTGTTGCACGATTAGCGGTACAAAATGGTGCTCTTGGGCACATTTATCATTGACTAAGATTATAACTCTGGTTTAACCAGTATTGAGGAACCCGCTATGCCACAATACAAAGCACCCTTACGTGATATGCAGTTCGTATTGCACGAATTATTAAATGCTGAAGCACATTACGCAAAACTTCCTGCATTTCAAGACACTGTAAGCCGTGAATTGGTTGATCAATACTTAGAAGCAGCGGCTGATTTCTGCGAGAACGAACTTTCTCCTTTAAACCAAGTGGGCGACCGTGAAGGTTGTACTTGGAACGACGGTGTTGTTACTACCCCGACAGGCTTTAAAGAAGCGTATCAAAAATATATCGAACTTGGCTTCCCGTCTCTTTCTGCTGATGAAGAGTTTGGCGGTCAGGCATTACCAAACTCTTTAGGGATCGCAATCTCTGAAATGGTCGGTACTGCAAACTGGTCATGGGGTATGTACCCTGGCCTTTCTCATGGTGCTGTGCGTACTTTAGAACACCACGGTTCTGATGAGCAAAAAAATACTTACTTGCCAAACCTTGTTTCAGGTGTTTGGACAGGTACGATGTGCTTGACTGAATCTCATGCAGGTTCTGACTTAGGTATCATCCGTTCTAAAGCTGAACCAAATGCTGATGGCAGCTATGCAATCTCTGGCGAGAAAATCTTTATCTCTGCTGGTGAACACGACATGGCTGAAAACATCATCCATATCGTACTTGCACGTTTACCGGGCGCGCCAAAAGGTACCAAAGGCATTTCATTATTCATCGTACCTAAATTCCACGTGAATGCTGACGGTTCTGTCGGTGAGCGTAATGCCGTACGTTGTGGTTCAATCGAACACAAAATGGGTATCCATGGTAACGCGACTTGTGTGATTAACTTCGACCAAGCAAAAGGTTACTTGATTGGCCCTGAAAACCGTGGCTTAAACTGCATGTTCACCTTCATGAACACTGCACGTATCGGTACTGCGGTTCAAGGTTTATCTGCATCTGAATCTTCTTTCCAAGGCGCTTTGGCGTATGCGAAAGACCGTTTAGCAATGCGTTCGCTTTCTGGCCCTAAAGCACCTGAAAAAGAAGCTGACCCAATTATCGTTCACCCTGCTGTTCGCAACATGCTTTTAACGCAAAAGTCATTTGCTGAAGGTGGTCGTGCGCTGGTTTACTTATTGGCTCAATATGCAGACATCGTTGAAAAAGGCGAAACTGAAGAAGAGCGTAAGTTTGCTGACAACATCTTGTCTTTGTTAACACCAATTGCAAAAGCATTCTTAACAGAAACTGGTTCTGAATCTGCGAAGCACGGTGTACAAGTCTTTGGTGGTCACGGCTTCATTTCTGAACACGGTATGGAGCAAATCGTACGTGATACACGTATCGCTTGCCTATACGAAGGAACAACCGAGATTCAAGCGCTTGACTTGTTAGGTCGTAAAGTATTGCAAACTCAAGGTGCAATGTTGAAAGACTTCACCAAGATCATCCACAAATTTGTTGAAGCAAACAAAGACAATGCTGCGATGCAAGAATTCGTTGCGCCATTGGCTGCTGCAAACAAAGAATGGGGCGATATCACTATGCAAATTGGTATGCGTGCAATGCAAAACCCTGATGAAGTTGGTGCAGCTGCGGTTGACTACCTCTACTTCTCTGGCTATGTAACGCTTGCTTACTTATGGGCTCGTATGGCACTTGTTGCGCAAGAGAAATTGGCTGAAGGTACAACTGATGTTGACTTCTACAATGCAAAAGTGACGACTGCTCGCTTCTACTTCAAGAAGATCTTGCCACGTGTTCGTTCGCATGTAGACGTACTTTCAACTGGCGTTGCGCCATTGTTTGAACTCGATGCGGAACACTTCGCTTTCTAAACATAGTTTAGAATGAGATGCAACGTTCATCACAGAAAAAGGACTGGTCAGTTTTGACCGTCCTTTTTTTGTTTAATCAATGCTAAATTTATACGATTCAATTTATTTGTTCGTTTTATTTGATCATTTTGCACATGACGCTGTGCGTAGAAAGGAACGATTATGCCAATTTACAATGCTCCTCTAGCAGACATGAAATTCATCTTAAATGATGTATTTAAAGCAGAACAATTTTGGCAGGCGAATGAAAACCTGGCTCATGTAGATGCTGCAACAGCTGAAGCAATTTTAGAAGAAATGGCGAAGTTTGCCCAAAACGTGACACATCCGTTAAACCGTACGGGTGATGAAGAAGGCGCACGTTGGGAAAATGGTGAGGTTTTCACCCCAGCAGGTTTTAAAGAAGCATTCCGTCAATACGCTGAAGGCGGCTGGATCGGCTTAGGTGCAGACGAAGAATGGGGCGGTCAGGCCATGCCAAAAATGCTGACTGTACTGTCTGATGAAATGCTATTCGCAACCAATCCATCATTCATGCTCTACCCGCTTCTTTCTGTGGGTGCAGGTATGGCTTTAAACAGCTATGCATCACAAGAGCAAAAAGAAACCTATTTACCTAAAATCTATTCGGGTGAATGGTCAGGTACGATGTGCTTAACCGAGCCACATGCAGGTACAGATTTAGGGATTATCAAAACTAAAGCTGAACCGAATGAAGATGGTACGTATAACATTACCGGTACGAAAATCTTCATCACGGGTGGTGACAACGATCTCGCTGAAAACATCATTCATTTGGTACTTGCAAAAACCCCTAATGCACCTGCGGGTTCACGTGGTATTTCGTTATTTATCGTACCAAAATTCTTGGTGAATGAAGATGGTTCTTTGGGCGAGCGTAACCCTGTTGGACCAGGCTCAATCGAGCACAAGATGGGAATCAAGGCATCTGCGACTTGCGTGATGAACTTTGATGGTGCCAAAGGCTACCTCGTGGGTAAAGAAAACGAAGGCCTTGCTGCAATGTTCGTAATGATGAACTACGAACGTTTATCAATGGGTATCCAAGGTCTAGGTGCTTCTGAATTTGCTTATCAAAATGCGGCACAATACGCGACTGACCGTTTACAGGGTCGTAGCGCATCTGGCGTTCAATCTCCAAACAAACCAGCAGACAGCATTTTAGTACATGGTGATGTACGTCGTATGTTGCTCAATGTCCGTGCCAACAACGAAGCATCTCGTGCATTTGCGGTGTATGTTGGTCAACAGCTCGACATCACTAAATTCTCAACTGATACTGAAGCCGTGAAGAAAGCCAACGACCGCGTTGCACTTTTAACACCAATCGCAAAAGCTTACCTCACTGACACTGCTTTCCAAGCGACTTTAGATGCGCAAATGGTCTTCGGTGGTCACGGTTATATCCGTGAATGGGGCATGGAACAATGTATCCGTGATCTTCGTATTGCTCAAATTTACGAAGGGACCAACGGCGTTCAATCTCAAGATTTAATTGGTCGTAAAACCATTAAATGTGGTGGTGCATTCATCGCAGAATACATCACAGAGATCCGTGACTTTGCCAATGATCTAGATACGGATTTAAACTTCATTAAAGATGCAACTCTTGACGCTGCAACTGAAATTGAAGCGATCACCCAGTTCATCATTGAACAAGCAGCTGAAAATGCAGAGTTCCCGAACTCAGCTGCGGTTGATTACCTACATGCTGTTGGTTTACTCAGCTTTGCTTATATGTTCGCAAAAATTGCAGCCGCGGCAAAAGACAAATCTGGTGATTTCTACCAAAACAAAATTGCATTAGCGCAATACTTTGTAGATCGTATCTTGCCTGAATTAGATACACGTTTAGCGAAAATCAAAGCAGGTTCAGACTTGATCATGAACTTCAGCGAAGATTACTTCACTAATCAAGCTTAAGTCGCATTCAATCATAAAAACTGCCTCAATCTAGGTTGAGGCAGTTTTTTTATGCCTATAATAAAAACAGCATAAAACTTGCATATCATTCCAATCATCATGTTGAGCATATAAACCGCCATGTCGAATTCAAAAGATAAACTTGAAGGCTTACCTCGTCTACTTGACCGCTTCGGTCACTACGCAGTTGAAGCCTTTCATTATTTAGCCCTGTTTATTATCGGCTGTATGATTGCATGGTCAGCCGTACATACCGTGATTGAGATTCTGACGGTTAAACAATACGCCACCATTGATGATATCTTGCTGTTGTTTATCTATCTGGAACTGGGTGCCATGGTCGGGATTTATTTCAAGACCAATCATATGCCAGTGCGCTTTCTGATCTATGTCGCGATTACTGCCCTGACTCGTTTGCTGATTGCCGATATTCAGCATAATCATAAAGCGTCAATGGATTTGGTCATTACCACAGGTTCGATCCTGATTTTGGCAATTGCGATTCTGGTGGTGCGTTTTGCATCATGGAACTACCCTTCTGTGATTCGTGGCAAAGATCAGGAGCAACAATTGCCTTCCAATAAAACGCCTCGACCGCAAGATGATGAATTGGCATAAATAAAAAAGCAGGCGGATTGCCTGCTTTTCTCATATGAGGATTATGCCACTCGGAAGATACGATATTTGGAATCAACCAATACATATTTGCCTTGTACCTGCATCCAGTTATAGCCACGTGGTGGCTGATAAAGGCGATGGTAGCGATAATTGGATACCATATAACGCTTACTACGGAATTCTGACGGTAAACGCTCACCACGTTTGAAGTTGATACGTTGACCATAATGATTACCGCGATCACCATTTGACCAGCGCGGTTGTTCACGGTGATCATGTCGGTGGTCATAACGATCATAGCGCTGATCATAACGGTCTTTATGATCATTATTCCAACGGTTTGAATCTGCCATTGCTGATGCAGATACACCGAGCATGAGTGTTGATACAAGCAAAACGACGGTCTTTTTCATTGTGTGATCCTCTGTTTTTTCGATCTGAAATCAGATTAAGAAAAACTCTAGGAGAAAGCATGAATAAAACTCGCGACATTGCAAAGCTTTGTAATGAATAGCGAGAAATTGTGGAGAATACTCTCTATTCAAAATTTAAAAACAGATGTCAAATCAGCGAATAATCTCAATGGTAAAGTTATCATCGGTCACTAAAAGATAACGTCCATCGACGACTACCCAATGTCGACCACGTGGCGGTTCACGCAAAGAATAATAATCCCAATCCCGCACCACATAACGCTCGCTACGGAACTCACCTGGTAATTCATTTCCTACCACAAAGGACTCACGGCGATAGCTGCGGTCATATTGAGTCTCTGGATAATATTCAATCCGAACGCCAGGGCGATGGTTCGAATGAGGATAATAGTTATTTTGATTCGGCTGATAATAATAGCCTTTCGGTGGCGCAGTGGGTGTCGCGCGCTGATTCGAGAACGCAAATGGGTCTTGCGCAGGCGGCTGATAGGCAGGTGCATTCTGATGATAAGAACGGCGTTCTACCCCACTATATCCACCCCATGCATTATCAGCATAGCTCATTACAGGGAGACCGCTGAGTAGGCTGACCAAGCCATAGATATAAAGTTTAGATTGCTGCATCATGATCTCCCAAAATCAGAGTATGCTTTTATTTTAGAATAAAAAATAAGCGCCACTGTTGTAATAATATTTTTTCAGACTAACTGTTTAATTCCGTGGATAAAGAGCTGTTCGATATGGCCTCTCCGAGATATGTTAGAATCAATTTTTTGGTTTTGAGGCAACATCTGTGGCTGAAATGAATTTTGATCGTCTCTATCAATTTTTCTGTAAAGTTCCTAGCGTACAAGAATCCCGTATCGTGGCGCATGGTGCAGATGGTCAGCATGCATGGTGGTTTAAGTTCAATATTGATGTTGAACATCCATTGGCATGGCAAACAGTTCAGGAACTGGGACATGTCCTCAATTATTTATCGACGAATGAGCGTCTTCCCACCCAATTTTTCCCCGTATCACCACCGCCCTATATGAACGGTGAAGCCAAAGATTTTCTGGCTTGGGTGATCCAGTGTAATCATCCTGAATTTAGCCCAGATATCGTCTGTGACTGGTTAGAAGCGCGTTTACCCAACCCTGTCGATGATGACAGCCAGTGGAAAATCAAAACCGATTTAAGTGAACTGGATCAGTTAGCGGATAAAGATCTGGATCAATTAATTCCACCGAGTCCTTAATTTTTATTGATCGTATATTTCTTTCAATAAGCTGAATACCAAGTAAACCTCCAAATTCAGCTTGTTGAACTCTCGTTCTGAATCACGATAAGTCGTAACCCAAATATTCTTGTGGTGATTCAGAGTAAGGTAAAATCAGATAATTATTTTTTAAAATCAAGTCTTTCATTGCCTTTTGATGAGAGGAATCTAAAGGATAAATGCAAGCAAGATCCTGAATTAAATCTTCAATTTTTTCTGCATTAAAATCTGCTGTTTTGATCCAGCCTAACAACGCTGCTCCAAGCCCGATAAATTCGAAGCCATAATGCTGCATTTTCTGAATTAGCGCATAATTCTCAAAAGAATCAAAATCACAAGAAAAATAGCCATTCGGCATCATCGCCAACTTCAATGCTTCTGTTTCAACAACAGCCACTTTAACCATGATTTCAGTATGAGTAGAGATCAATAGATGTTGATTGAAGTAAACGAGCGCCTCTAGATCACTTTCATCATAGTGCTGCATTTTTCCAGCCAAGCTTTCAAAACTCCGCTGGTGATCTAGACAGCTCAGCTGTTGCACATGATGTTGAAACAACAAAGGTGTGACAATATTACTTTCAATCAGAAGACTGTCCCGACTTCCAAGATCTTCGATTCCTTCAAAATATTGACGATCGTCGAAATAAAGTTGATCACCCAATTGAGCATGCATAGAGGTGTATTCTGCCTGTGCCCTATCATCCAGAACCAGAAACACCTTTTTAGGATAGACCTCCTGTTTAAGGGAGCGATAGCATTCCAAGAGTTCTGCCCAACTTTGAATTTCAACAATATCTGCATAATGATTGAATTGATGTACATCTAAATCAATCTGCTCATCCTGTCTGATATTGAGTTTAATTTTCGCCATTGTGTAGAACTCTATTTATGCTGAATTAAAAAGTGGATAACCCTGTCCATTCCATAAAACGATAGATCCAGTATTTTACTTTTGACTCATCAGCATATTTTGCATAATCCACTGTGATTTGACGTGCATTGGCGTTGCTCCATGCTGCATCAAAGTATTGCCCGGCATCTTTAAACACTGGCGCTTGTGCTGAACCAATCACACGCATATCAGTCTCAAGATTATAGTTTTTCAGATTACGTGCCGTTAAGTTAGCAGAACCCAGAATCATCTCAGCTTGCTGTGCATTGTATTTAAGCAACATCTTGCTATGGCACTGTTCACCACGAGTATCGCACCAACGAATTGGAATACCAGCAGCATTGAGCTCTGATGCAACTTGGCGATTCGGCATGCCATTCTTCTGACGGCCAAATGCATCTTTATTCGGATCGATCATGATACGGATGTTGACACCACGTTGCTGCGCTTGTTTCAGTGCTTCAATAATATTGCGTTCCGACAAATAGAACATCGCCATATCCAGATGCTCTTTACTCTTGGCTGTCTGAATCATCTTCAAGATGCCATCATAAATGGCTTTTTCAGTCAGTACTTGCACCTGCGGCAAGGTTTTGTCTTCGCTCACCCCACCCATAATCACAAAAGGACTAGAACCCTTTGACATATTGGCAACGGCTTGCTCAGTTTGTAAGACATCAATCGCGGTTGGCCCATCCACCACCAGTGCAACATTACTATGATGCGAACTGCCATCATGCGGATTGGCAGAGGTCACCAAACTTTTCCAGCCCTGTTCAGTATCAACTACCAAGGTTTTACGATGATTGGCCTTGAAGTTGAATAACTCAAGATAACTACGCAAGGTAATTTTTTCATCACCAAATGGGCTACTTAACCAGCCACCTTCAGGATTATTACCTAAGTTCTGACAACAGATATACCAAAAGCCTGACCAAAGCGGATTAGAAGCGCGCAATGGTTTTAAATCAGTTTCGATCACATCCACACCCGCTTGACGCAACTGTAGATAATGTTTCGGTGTCATTCCACCATAAACCGAATTAATCGGATCGGTTATCACCACAACTTCAACATTTGGATGCAAACGACGCTTAACGATCAACGCATCTGTCAACTCTTGCATCAAAGGAAATTGCTTAACCTTTGACTTTCCCACTTCCTGATTAAACAGGAACATATCCAGCACAATCGTGGACTGGGCCTGATCAATTAAATGAAAGACTTCCTTGAAAATATGCTGATCAACCTGTTGCTGACCTTGTGCATCGATATAGGTCTGATCGGCTAAAAATTTCACATTGGCATGACGCAACTGCCCAGTAAAATCCAACCCTTTCGGGAGTGGTTTTACTGTGTGGTAGACTGCCGAAGCAATGTACCCAATCGCAAAAATACTCAATATGACTGCCATGTAACGTCGACCTGACCAGTTTAATTTTCGATGGATTCGTTGGAAGATACGCATATAAACAAAAAAAGCCCTAGCCTAATGGTCTAAGGCTAGAGCTTATACTTTGATTTTTCAATAAGATTTAAGTGAAAAATTAGAAGTTAAAATTCACCCCAACGGTAAAGTTACGGCCCACTTGTGGAATCGTTGATAAGAACGATGCATGTTGATAAACCTGATCATCCAGCAAGTTATTGGCATTTAGATAAACACGATAATCACCGACATTGCTGTATTTACCTGAATAAGCCACACCCAGATTTAACATGTTATAGCTTTGGGTATCGGTTTCATAAGCTGCAATCTTGTCTTGCTCGAACACGTGGTAGTATTCAGCTGAACCGCTAAAGCCATCGCCAAAGTCCGCATTTAATTTGGTTCCTAGACGACCTGCTGGAACACGTGGGGCATTTTCATTATCGATCTTGCCACGAACATAATCACCGAATACACCCACTTTATACATGTCTGAGATCTGATAACCCGCCTCTGCTTCAGCTCCATAGAAACGTGCCTGATCCTGCGTATATTCCACCAAACGGAAATCTTTATAACGGTCTAAGGTTTGAGCGTAGATATAGTCATCAAACCAGTTGTGGTAGACATGTACATGGTAGTCAAATTTGTCATTGTCATAATGAAAGCCCAATTCAACATTATTTGACTTCTCTTTACTTAAACGATCATTACCCAGCTCATAGGTATTGGTCGCGAAATGTCCACCATTGGCGTACAACTCTTGCGCTAAAGGTAAACGCTCCTGATGTGAGGCAACTAACGAAAGTTTATAGTCTGGTGCAAACTCCCAGTTGGCAGCGCCTGAAACAGAAAAGGCTGAACCGTCAAAATCTTTTTTGCTTGAGTCATCAATATCAATTTTTTGTTTTTCTGCACGTGCTGCCAGTTCAACATGTACATCATTAAATTGTGCATGCTCTAAGCCAAAGACGCTCCACTTCTTGGTGGTATTTGGTGCCAAGAACGCTTCTTCACCGGTGAGTTCCAGTTTTTGTTGACCATATTGCGTTCCAATCACCCCTTCCCATGGGCCAATTGGATTATGTACCAATTCTAAACGCCCATCATAGCCCTTGTTTTTAAAGCGCGTAGCGATGGTATCTTCTTCAATTTCATCGTGTTTATAATCGGTATAACTCGCTTGAGCACGTAACTTTTTAAAGCCTGCAAATGGATCATTCAGTTCTGTGCGTACATCATAGCGCTCAGATTTTAAGTCAATCCAAGGCCCTGTACCATGTTCATGGTCGTGATCCTCATGACCATGATTATCTTCACCGTCGCCATGATCATGCTCTCCGCAATGTAAATGAGGGCGTCCAGAAAGATGTGCATGGCAACTTTCATATTCATGACTATGCCCCGGCAAACCATATTGATCTTGGCGATTGCTATAAGAAATGCCTGTAAAGCCACGATCATAAATCCAGGATAAACCAACATTCACGGTTTGACCTTTGGCAAAGGTATTGTCTACACGGCGCTCTCGCTCTCCTTCATGTACATAATCTGGAGCGATATAATCATTGGCTTCACGCTTTAAGCCCTCGACACGTAACGCAACCTGATCACCCAGACCAACGGTTACGCCCGCAGTTGCCAGCTTTTCATCACTTCCAGTGTTGTAACGTAAGCCAACATTACCCTCGTAACCTTTTTCAGGCATTTCTGTTGGAATCTTGCTATCGGTGACATTGACTAAACCACCGACCGTTCCTGCACCAAATAATAAAGTTGATGGGCCACGAATCACTTCAACCTGCTTTGCCAATGCAGGATCGACTGTTACCGCATGGTCAGGAGACAAGGTGGATACATCAATGTTTTCAGATGAGTTTTGCAGCACCTTAACTCGCGGCCCATCTTGTCCACGAATGACAGGACGGCTAGAACCAGCACCAAACTGATTTGAATAAATGCCAGGCTCGCTGCTTAGCGCCTCACCAATGGTGACAGCCCCCTGTTGTAAACGCTTTTCATCTACAACGGTATCTGCAACAGCAAAATCTTTTGAGGTTTGCTCAAGCGGATGCGCTTTAATTCGTATGGTATCTAAGGTAGTAACTTGTTCATTTTCTGCTGCAAATGTAGATACAGATACAACAGCTAAAATGGATAAGGTCAAAATATTTTGCGGAAATGACATACCGTGTCCCGAATCAGTTGATCGTTATTTTTTGTTATATTATAACATTTCATTTAATTTGCAATAAAAAACAGTGCAACAAAGGACATTTGCTACACTGCTTATCCATGATTCAATGAATGGTCGTTTTCCAACGATATGCCTTTTACACTTTCCCATGCAGTTCTCGCTCCGCCTTTATCCAAATTAAGTCAGGGTCATTTGCCTGTTGCAGCACTGGCAATTGGCTGTATGACACCTGATCTTTATCGATTATTTACGCAAGAAAATACACCTTTAACACACCAATGGGCAGGTATCTTATTTCCGAACCTGCCATTGGGCCTATGCTTTTGTTTAGTGTGGTATTTAATCTATCGTCCTGTGACTTATCGTTGTCTTGAGATTCAAGATCCTTTAAATATCAAGTCACTGGATGATTTTATTTCTTTCAGCTTTCTGAATTGCATTGCACTTATTATTGGAATTAGCACACATTTAATCTGGGATGGCTTAACCCATCTTGATTTTCGAACATTTGCTTTTAAAGAAATTCTGGCCCATAACGTTTCATTTTTTGGCTTCAGTTATCCATTACATTTTGTCTTACAGATTGGCTCTTCAATTATTGCTCTGCCCTTTTTGATGAAAATGTGCTGGGATTATTATAAGACGCATAAACATCATCATCCTGTTCCCACTCGACTCAAGGGATTTGCACTCATCAGTATGATTCTTTCCATCTTATATGGGCTTTTCTCGGTATGGGATTATAGCCGTCATATCAATACTGATCTTTGGAATACTGAACGCTATTTTTTTATTGGCAAATCGATTAATGAATTTACACAAGCTGGCTTAACTGTCTTTACCATGGCTTGTCTATTATTCTTGTTTTTGGATCGGACTGGCCGTATGAAATCATTTTAACAAAAAGCGTCTGTTTAAAATTCGCTTGAAAACATTAAGACTTGAGACTATACGTTCAACAAGGCATAATCTCCCCTTCATTGGTGCTGCGCTGTTTACGCATTCACCTTCTACAGCCAATATAGTTTGGATAAATAATTCAATATGATGCGCACTCATTACTGTGGCTCTTTAACTGAAGCCCAAATCGATCAAACAGTTACTTTATGCGGATGGGTTCATCGTCGCCGTGACCATGGCGGTGTGATTTTCCTTGATATGCGTGACCGTGATGGTCTTGTACAGGTTGTTATCGATCCAGATACCCCTGAAGCATTCGCAACAGCAGATAAAGCACGTTCAGAATTTGTTTTAAAAATTACAGGTCGTGTTCGTCGTCGCTATGAAGGTACTGAAAATGCCAACATGGTGAGTGGCCAGATTGAAGTTTTAGGTAAAGAGATCGAAGTTCTTGCAGCTTCTGATACTCCGCCATTCCCGTTGAATGACGAAAATACCAATATTTCAGAAGAAATTCGTTTGAAATACCGTTTCTTGGACATCCGTCGTCCAGAAATGTTAGAGCGCTTACGTTTCCGTTCTAAAGTGACCAACTTGATCCGTAACTATTTTGAAGATCATGGTTTCCTTGACGTTGAAACACCAATTTTGACACGCGCAACGCCAGAAGGTGCACGTGACTATTTAGTACCAAGCCGTGTTTCAAATGGTAGCTTCTATGCGCTTCCACAATCACCACAGTTGTTCAAACAGTTGTTGATGGTTGGTGGTATCGATCGTTATTACCAAATTGCTAAATGTTTCCGCGACGAAGATTTACGTGCGGATCGTCAGCCTGAATTTACCCAAATCGACGTTGAAACATCGTTCATGAGTGACGATGACATCATGGATTTAATGGAAGGCTTAACAGTTAAAATGTTCAACGAATTATTGAATGTAAAATTCGATAAGTTTGAACGTATGACTTACGCTGACGCAATGCGTGATTATGCATCTGACAAACCAGATATGCGTATTCCATTGAAACTTGTTGACGTTGCAGACTTGATGCAAGACGTTGAATTCAAAGTTTTCGCAGGCCCTGCAAAAGATCCTAAAGGCCGTATCGTTGCTTTACGCGTACCGGGTGCTGGTTCATTACCGCGTAGTGCAATTGATGAATACACCAAATTCGTAGGCATCTACGGTGCGAAAGGCTTGGCTTACATTAAAGTCAACGAACTTGAAAAAGGTATCGAAGGTCTTCAATCTCCAATCGTTAAATTCATCGAGCCAATCGTACTTGATCTATTAAAACGTGTTGGTGCCGAGAATGGCGACATCGTTTTCTTTGGTGCAGATAAAGCCAAAGTTGTAAACGATGCGATGGGCGCACTTCGTGTGAAAATCGGTCATGATCTTAACCTTGCAACTTGTGAGTGGGCGCCACTTTGGGTTGTTGATTTCCCAATGTTTGAAGAAACTGATGATGGTAAATGGACCTCTGTTCACCACCCATTCACACTTCCAAAATCAAGCGTTGAAGAAGTGAAGAACAATCCAGGTGAAGCACTTTCTGTTGCCTACGACATGGTATTGAACGGTACTGAAATCGGTGGCGGTTCACTTCGTATCTATACTTTAGAGATGCAAAAGGCAATCTTTGAAGCTTTAGGTATTGGCGAAGAAGAAGCAGAAGAGAAATTCAGCTTCTTACTCAATGCATTACGTTATGGCGCGCCTCCGCACGGTGGTTTGGCATTCGGTCTTGACCGTTTGATCATGCTCATGACAGGTGCATCTTCGATTCGTGATGTAATTGCATTCCCGAAAACCAAGACTGCTGAATGTCCATTAACTCAAGCACCAGCGCCAGTTGAAGCAAATCAATTGCGTGACTTGGGTATTCGTTTACGCGAAAAGCCAAAAGCTGAAGAAAAATAAACCTTGAGTTTATGCTTCAACAAAAACCCTGCACTGTGCAGGGTTTTTTATAATCCCTAGTTTTGCTTTGAGATCATGTCCGCTAATGGCATAATAGACTGCTTTTTATTGAGAGGTCAGTCTTATGGCAATGCGTCCTGATGTACGTCGACATACAATTATCATCATTGTATTTTCACTTGCTCAATGGTTCTTTATGCGTTACATCTTGGCAAATGAACTTTTCAATATGGATACCAACCAACGTATTTTATATTTCTGCGTAAGTAGTCTGGTTGGCGCTTTACTGATTTTTGTTGCACTGATTTATATGGTGCTTAAAGGCAACGCCGATAAATAAGCCCCATTAGAATGTCTTTTTACCCTACTCTGCTCCGTATTTTACCCCTCCCATTTTTGCGCAGTATCGCAAAAGTGGCGGCTTACTTTATCAATCAAAACCCGAATAAAAGTATGCTATGGAAAACCAGAGTCAATCTTGGACTGGCTTATCCTGAACTCAGTCAAGAGCAGAAAGAACGGCTTGCACGAGAAAGTGTTACCAAGCAATGTCTCAGTTATATCGAATCTGGAAAATGCTGGGCAATGCCACCCGAATGGAGCATTCAACAGATTCATACTGTGCATCATCTGGAAGTCCTGACCGATGCGCTGAGCGATCCTCGTGGTGCACTGATCATTACCCCACATCTGGGTACATGGGAAATGATGAATGCATGGGTACATCAATATGGCATCCCGACCATCATGTATAAACCCATGAAAGATTCAGACTTCAATGCTTTTGCATTGCATGCACGTCAACGCCTCAACGCAACTTTAGTGCCGACAGATGCTTCAGGTGTCAAAGCGCTATTTAAGAATCTAAAACAAGGTGGTTTCAGTGTGATTCTGCCTGACCATGTTCCCGATCCGTCTGGCGGTGTCGTGGTTCCTTTTTTCGGAATTCCCTGCCTGACCAGTACACTGGCCAGCAAAATGGCTCAAAAAACCCAATGTCGTCTGGTGGGATTAAGCTGTTTCCGTCGTGAGGATGGTGAAGGATTTGATGTATATTGCGATGATCTGAATGATCCAGCACTCTATGATCGAGATATTGAAGTTGCGACCACTGCACTCAATCAAGCAGTTGAACAGATGATCAACCGCTTTCCTACTGAATATATGTGGGGTTATAAACGGTTTAGGGGTGGTGATAAGACTGTCTATAAATGAATTACAGACAGCTCACGTAGATTCATAAAAATCTAATTATTTAAACTTTACCGTTCGATAAGCAGAGAGCTTCGTCAGCTTCAAGATTTGCGAAACTAATCTGAAAAGTTCTCTTTTAACTTTTAGAGATAGACTTAATTTCTTCTTTTGTTGCAGTCGGGCCAACTTCTCTGCTCTATGACGAACTGAACGGTCTTCTTCCAAATGACTTGGCAAATTATCATATTTATTATAAACATAGAAATCTTGAGCACAAATCGCTGGAGTGATTTGATAAGTTTCATACCTCCCATATTTAACATCACAACCAAACAGGATGTGATCTACAGGTACCAATTTTGGCATATTCGCAATAAGTGCAAGATAATGTTCAGCTGCTGCTTTTGATAAAATATAACCAGCTCCACCTAAATGCATCGCCTTAAGGTGATATAAGCTTCTACCATCTTTTGATAATTTTGGGAAAAAAGCCATATCAACTTTTTTATCGAAAGCTTCTAATTTAATGATATGGACATCTTCAGGTATCCATGAAAAGTCACTAAAAAAATTCTGTATATTTTCACCAAGATAAATATCATCTTCGAAAATAGCCATATACTTCAGATCAAGATCAACAATCTTTTTCCAGAGCATGACATGACTTAACAAACAGGCAACCTCCCCTTTTGTTAAGTCACCACGTCGACTTAAATCAATCCCGACACTTTTTGCAGCTTCGTCAGATGTAACTGGGGTGATTGCATCATAAAAGTTGAAATCAACTAAATATTTTTTAAATTCCGCTTCAATATGTTGTCTTCTCTCAACTGCAGAATCCAAACTAATGACAAAAATACTCACTTAGACAACCATCATGCTTGAGAATAAAAATCAGGATTATACAACTAAACAGTATAAAATGAACTACAAGGAAATATTCGCACTATGCGAAATCAAAAATAAGCCCTGATTAAACCAATATAACGCTAATTTACTGCTTATTACGCTTCATGAATTTTAGCTTGGTTTTATAAGGAGACTCTTTCAACTGAGTTAAAAAGCGGTTCAATTCGCGCAATAACTTCTTCAATCCTTTGACCTTAATTTTTTCTTTATTACGCCATTGCAGACTGGTTTTAAATTTTTGTTCTTCAGGATTTAGAATATAGTCCTGAATACATAAAGCTGGATTCAATTGATAGATTCCAAGCTCTCCTTCATGAATATATTTTCGGAAAACAATTTGATCAACATGATCAAGTTCATTCTGGCTTTTCATATAATCTAGAAGCGCCACCGCCCCTTGATACGACAAGATATAGCCAGCAGCACCTAAATGAGGTTTTTTTAACTTCCTCAAAATGAACTCTTTATCCTTGAAAACTTGTATTTTTTCCAAGTCTAGAATCACACTTTTATATGATTTTTCCAGCTTGACAATATCACACTGCAACCAGCTTGAATCTGTTAGGAACAGCTCTGCATCATGGCTCAAATGTACATCATCTTCAAAAATTGCGATCGCAGGAATTTTTTCATCAATAACTTTTTGCCATAAAGAAACATGGCTCAATAGGCACGCCAATTCATTTCGGCTGAGATCACCCTGACGAAGAATCAGTCCAATTTTTTCAGCTTGAAGATCAACCTGAGGAGGTTCAATCGCATCAAAAAAATCAAATGCAATTCCCTTATCCCCAAACTGTTCTTCAATATGCTTTCTACGATCAGAAGCCGATTTTAAGCTAATAACAAAATTTTTCACTTGAAAGTCACTCGACGAGCAAACAGAGTAATTTTCAATTGTGTCGTAATTCGAGATAATTCGACCAGAATTTTTTGTAAACCGTTGGCCTTGTTGGCGTGCATTCTTTTCTTTCTTTCAGAGGTCAACTGGCTTTTCAGTTGAATACTGGTAGAACGATAATGCAAGATGGTATCTTGAATGCATAATGCCGGTTGCATTTGATACATCATAAAATTATGATTTTTAACAGCATATTCGAACATAAAATTATCTAATGGAATAATATAATCCATTTTCTTAATTTCATTTAATAGAAATTTTGCCCCATCAAATGAAAGGATATAACCTGCCGTACCTAAGTTTTTACCTGTTAATTTATAGATCTCACGCCCTTCCTGAGGAAATTGCTTCTGCTTAGGGCCAAGTATTACTTTGGGCGTAAATGCTTCTAATTTGACCAAATGCCAATCTTTCTCAATCCAATCCGATTGATTTAGAAAGAAATCTGCTTTTTCACCCAAATGAATATCATCTTCAAAAATAGCCATGTAAGGAATATCTTCCTCAACAATTTTTTTCCATAAATGGACATGGCTCATAAAACAGGCAAGCTCTCCCCGAGCAATATGATTTTCATGCACACTGAGTTTCATTGCTTGCGCATCCGAAGCTGCAATATCAGGTGTTACAGCATCGAAAAAGCTAAATTCTATGCCCTGTCTCTCAAATTGAGCTGAAATATGCTTACGACGCTCGATTGCGCTTGAGAGACTTACAACAAACTTTTTCATATCGGGATAGTAATAATTCATACAAATTAGGCCACATGCCTGTAGGCGCTAAGAATACTTGTTTTTGATTATGATGTACATTATTTCAGATACACATCAATCGAGATGAGAGGGAATCTCATAAATACTGGATAAAAAATAGTTTTTTAGCTTTAAAGTACATTCTTCACAAACAAGAGTTACGCTTAATTTAATTAAATTCAACCACTTAAAAACATTAAATATTAATTTCTAATACCAAGATTACTCAACACGTCCTTTTCTAAACAAAAATACGCATTAAAACTAAAGCTTCTTTCTCTAATTTGAGCCATAAAAGCAACTGAAGCAGGCTTAACAAAGCCCAAGCCTAAGTACTATGCTTTTTATGATCACCTAAGCTCAATTGAAAAGAAAACCGATTAAACAGTGATAAGGTCCATAAGAAATATCGAACTTTAAGATATGGGAAAAAGTTGATTTTTATTTGCTTGGTCTGTTTCCTTTTTATTTTTATTGGCTTAAGCATATGTAAAATAAGTGATTGTAGAGGTGTTCTCCACATTATAGTTTTTAACAGATTTAGAGTGGCTTTCGGTTTTTTTAAAAAATCTAGCCATGAAGTCTTCATCGCAAATAAAGGCACACTACGACGATGTGATACATCGACAGCCAATTTGATCTCCGCCATTTCCTTGATGTCATGACTATTGGGGTGATCACAAAAAATATTCACCCAGGAAACAAGCTCTTGCCCTTCAAGATAAATAGGTGTTTGCCCAAACATAGCTTTTACATCAGCAAAGAACACATCAGCGCCTTGCACAATCTGAGCATAATTATCTTTAATGATTCGCTCATCTGTACCTGAATTATCTTTATAGATTGCTTGGCCTTCTCGTGTAACACCCTGAATTGAAAACTCAGGCGCACTTAAAAGTAGCTCCACAAATTTCCAGTTTTTAGTGAACACATTCGGATCGAGTATATTTAAATTATTCGGTATAAACGTCTCAAATGCATATTTCTTGGTTCGATAAGGTAAAAACGTTGACCAATAGAAGCCTTGAACTGGTCGCTGTAAAACATCTTCCAACATTTTTTGTGAAGTAAATGCGACAGTCTTACTATCTATCAGACCAACGCTTTCCTGTTTATTCACGATTGCATCAATATAGACATGATAATCTGCATACATTTCTTTGGCATAATGCTCAAATGTATGCTTATGCGCTTGAATAAATTCGTGATAATCATTTGCTTTGATCAGAGAGTTTGCATCTCTTAACTCCCGAATATCTGCATATTTCTGGCTATAGAAATCAACAATTGGTTGGGCATGCTCAATATTACGCTTGTCATAATCCAATCGATAAACCAGATTCAGTAACCGTGGTGCATAAACATAACTTGTCTTTATCTCACCACAATGGAAATGTTCAAAAGCTTTTTGTAGTAAAAATCCATCTCGAGCAACAAAAAGAAGATGGTCGAGTTGTTTCTGCTGAGCTGTTGTTTCAATCCATTTGGTATAACCATAAGCCAGAGGGGCTGCATAGGCATAACCAATGTCGTCCCAATATTGACTACTGTCTTGCTGCAAAGTTTGCTTATGCCATCTCATTGCCAACATGGCCACCAGAATACTTTTGCCTAGACTAGGGACATTCTGTTCAGTAAATCGTCTTGCTCGCTCATTTACAGCTAAAAACTGATGTGCAACCTGTTTATATAAAATTGCCTGAATACCTAATTTTGCTGGCGTTCTAAAATCACCCTTTTTATTGTCCCCAATATGTACAATATCCTGTGGCTTCACCTGTAGATCCTGAAAGACCTGTTCAAATAAGGTCCCTTTTTTCTTAGTTTTGCCATAGCAGCTAGACACATAGAGATGCTCAAAAGCATGAAATTCATTTTTAATGAGTAATTGACTAAGGTCTTCATATGAGTGATACATGTCTGAAATGACAATCACTTTTTTGTTTAACTCAAGCGCATAATCCCAAAGTATTTTCATCTCAGGATTCGATTGAAGAACCATAAGCTCCCAATTTAATTCAATTTCTTTGGCGCTTGCAAAACGTGTTTCAATTTCACTATAAATATCATCATAACAAATCTCCTGTTTATCAGGATTTTTCTTTCGGGCATTCAGTTCTGCCTCTCTTCGGGCAAATGCAAACCCCTCTAGGCATTGATCAATCTCAATGTGTAAGAATAAATCACGAGGAGAGAGATATGGACGTAATAACAAAGTATCAAATATATCAAAAGAAACGACTTCAGCTCTGGCAATCTTTTTTTTGGTTTTTTCAATAAATGTATTTGTTATCACTACATTGCCTCACATAAACACTTTACAAACTCATCACGACCAGAGAAATATTTCAAAAATCGCCACTCTTTTTAGACTATAATTATGAATACAGCCTTAAAGATGGAAGCTAGGAATGTCTAACTCCACAATTAAAATTTTTGTCGGTTGCGATCCCAATAACTGTGATCTAGAACAAATGATGGTACTGGACTATAGTGTCCGCAAGCATACCAAACATCCCGTTGAAATCATATGGATGCAACTCAGCCACGACCCAAATAGTCCATGGTATACCAATCAACAGACGGGTGAAGGCTGGCATACTGAGCATTGGGCGACTCCTTTTTCAGGTTTTAGATGGGCAATTCCAGAGTCATGTAATTTTCAGGGCCGTGCCATTTATATGGATGCGGATGTGGTTGTGTTATGCGATATCGCAGAGTTATGGGCACATCCTAAAAAAGACGATGCCATGGTGATTGCCAAAGGTGGTAAGAACGCTGCCCGACTATGTACCTGTGTCTGGGACTGCGAAAAGGCGAAAGCGTATTTACCGCCATTAAAAGAAATACAAGCAGATCCAGAAAGCCACAAAAAATTGATGCGTTTGCTAAAAGATAAACCGAAACTGGTTCAGCCTTATCAAGATTCGTACAATAATATTGATGGAGAAGAATTAGCGATTGAACAGATCAAAATTCTTCACTATTCAGATATGGGAACTCAGTTCAGTCATAAATATTCTTTACCACGCTTAGAAGCTTCAGGTCAAAAACACTGGTTCGACGGTAAAATCATGCCTCATCCGAGAAGTGATCTGACACAGCTCTTTGATCAATATTATGAAGAAGCATTAGCAGCGGGCTATCGTCCAGAAAATTATCAGATTGAACCATTTGGTGATTTTTCTAAAGCCACTCAAATTCATTATCGTGGAAACAAAGTGACACGTCCTGAAGATAAAAACTGGTTTGCCCGTTCTCTACATAATTTAAAAGCCAAGTTTAAAAAGAAAAGTTTTTCTTTAGACGACTAATATAAATGGAACTAGGTCGTCTCCCACGGGCATCTAGTTCCATTCTTCCTGATGATATTTTATAAATGGTTTTTTTAAATGATCCACTTCTTCTCAGGTTCTATTTCCAGAAGTATTTATAAATTAATTTATAAAATTTTCTTTCCTAAAGCGGCAAAGCATAACCGCCGTTACTGGCCTCTTTATAGCGTAACAAGAGATCAATACCATCGTATTGAACAGATTTATTATAAAAAACAATTAGTTTCTGACAATCTTGCACCACAGCAGATTAATCATAAGAAATGCATGCTAGTGGCGGCTGGCCCGTCTATTCAGCAACTAGATCGCGAAATTTTGCATCGTACTGACATAGATTATATTGGGGTCAACGGCGCAATCGCATTTGATTCAATCAAATTTTCCAGCTATATCATTATCGATCATAACTTTGTTGGCTGTCGCTTTGATCTTGTTCAGAAAGTCCTGAATACAGAATGTACATTTTTCACGACACCACGTTGTCTAGATATAATTCTCAGACAAGTTCCGATAGAAGATATTCGCTGTCAGATCAAGACGATTGAAACCATTACAGATAATGTCACTGAAGTTTTTTTAGATCGCGCAAAGCATTTCGATCAAAATGAAAAAGATTTTTTTATTCAGAATGGTTTTGGATTTTCACAAGATATTTTCAAAGGAACCTTCGACTACTTTACGGTAGCGTATGTGGCTCTTCAGGTGATCTACACCCTAAGTTATAAAGAAATTTATATTGCTGGTTTGGATATGAACAATTTCACACAGCCGCGTTTTTACGAAAGTAGTGAACGACAACAACCCACCACCTTAAACCGCCATGTTAACGAGGTATTTCAAGCCTTCGATGTTGCTGCAACGCTGTTTCAAGAAAAAGAGATTAAAGTTTTTAATCTATCTCAAACCAGCGCCGTACATGCCTTTGAGAAGATTGATCCAAAAAACTTGCTTTAAACTGTGACAGATCTTGTTTTAGATATCGAGTAATGAACCTTCCAGATACATCCCTTTTTCATAATAATGACTGAGGGTTTTTCTTTCCTTTCCTGCAAGCTTGATCAGTTTTGGCATTTCAGCAGGTGGATAGTGAATTGCCATATCAATAAGTACTTTTTCTTTGACCCATTGGTGCTTGACCTGAAAATACAGCGCATTCTTATCGCAGTTAATTAAGCACATACTTGGTAAATGATTACGCATCACTTTCTGACAGGCAACATACGCCACCAGATATTCCAGCCGGCCAATATGCTGAATCAAGTCCTGATAATCAGGCTCTGTTTCTTTGAGTTTTTGCAGATAAGCTTTGGGCGTTAATTCAATCGCCGTAACCAGTTCATCAAACCAGTACTTAAAAAATGGATTTTTTGCAGCACTTGCCAACAACCAGTTTTCTAAAACAGGAGAAGTTTTGATGGTCGTGTTCTTGGCACGATAATAAGCAAAACTATTGGTCTGGGTCTTTTTAACCAGATCCTGAATCCAGTCTAAAGACTCATATACAATCGTACTGGCATCTAACCAAATACCACCATATTGATAAATCAATTCAAAACGGAGTAAATCGGCCTTTTGTTGTGGTGTTGCCTTGGGGAAGCGACCAAAATCAATATCACAAAAGCTTTTCACTGTATCTGGTGTGAGAAAATGAACCTCATAATCAGGATTGGTCTTTTTAACCTGTTCAACACATTTTTCCACAAATCCAGCCAGTGGCCCTTCCCAATACATCCAGATTTTCTTTGGGATGATCGCATCAACACTTGTTGGATTAAGCACAATCAGATCAGCTTCATTGTCTATGGCTTCATTCACCCCTCTCTTTTTATTCGAATACATCGTATAGAACTTCAAGAGATAGAATATTTTTTTAAATATTTTCATACAGGTCACTCAGCCATATTTTTAAATCACTTCAGTTCATCTTTGCGCTGAAGTGATTTGCCCCGACAATGTTAATTAAAAGTAAAGATGCTTGAATGCGTAAAAACGATCACGCCACATACGTTTCTGTTTTTTTAAGCCATGAGAGGCATCACGTTTTTCCAGATCTTTACGCTGGATTCCCTGTGTTGCAACCGTGCCCAAAATATCACTGTCCAGACCAGCAGGTTTCACGAACGGCTGCCAGACTCCGAGTCCTTTCCCATTTTTACTGAGCCAGCCTTGGAAGAAGATATCAACAGGAACATGAATCTCTTTCCCGAGTCTGACAAACTCCTCAGCGCCTTTTCTTGACCAGACCAGTCCCACACCACGGATCGGGAAATAGTAAGCATGCCACAAGTTATAATGCTCCATCTGAACAATATCCTTGGCAAGTTTCTTCTTTTTCGCCGCCAGATTCACGACATACCAGTCCAGCGCTTTATGCTGATCTAGATAATTGAGAAGTGATTGCAGATTATTTTTAAAGTTCGGTAGAACATGTATATCATCCTCCAAAACCACCAGATAATCGGCGTCTGTTTCAAGGAATTTTTCAACACACCCATAATGGCTCAAATAGCAACCCAGCTCTGAGTTGATCAAGCTACGGCCCAAAATCCGTTGCGCCTCGGCATCATCATATTGTTTAAACTCAGAGAGCGCTTTGCCACGACCATCGTAGGCAGAAAAACGAATAAATGGCCAATCTTGTTGCTGTAACTGTGCTGTTGCACTCGCCAGACGTTGATCACTACCATCCAGATTAATCAGATAAGTTACGACTTTCATTATTTATCCTTCGGCCGTTTGAGCCAATAAAACGTGTGGTAAGTAGCCCGCCAATTTCTGATTTAAAGCATGATAAATCTGCTGGGCGGCTGTATCACTCAACTGATCCAGACTTTGCATACAACCATATTTAATCTGTTCATTACCCAAGCTTTGCAAGAAACTGTTTAAACTGCCTTCATTTTTCAAATAAGCAATTTCAAGATCAGGTTTTAACACCGCCTCATTAGACTTAATTTTTAAGTGATTCATCAATGAAATCGGGTTAATTTGCTCTACACTGCGGAATTTATACTGAATCTGTTTTTCCAGAAACTCAGGATGAGTAAGCAAATAGTCTTGGAGTATTTTACGATCTACTGCATGTGGATAATGGTGAATTTCAAAAAACTTTTTAAATCCAAGTCTATCGGCCCCTAACATTTGCGCAATCATATGTTTGGGTTGAATCGGCTTGGCAAAATACTGGTTTAATAATTGGCGATACCAGAGCTTGGCCTTAAGCACAAAACTACTTTGCCAATGTCCGTAAATCACCATTTTCTGATCGATAACAATATCTTCTAGTTGCGCAGGCGCATTAAAGAAAAAGTCATCATTTAAATAGAAAAAGTAATCCGATAAGCCCTGAATATTCCATAACATGGTTTCAATGGAACGGGTATTAAAGGTCGGAAGATACTGTTCATAACCAGCAAAAATTTCACGATGGTCAACAATACGAATCTTACCTGCTTCACAAATGCCATCGGTTACAAAGTCATCAATCCATTGCGGTTGCTGGGCATCCGTCACAATGTAAATATGACGGCAAAATGGAACATACTTTAAAATCGATGCAACGTTATAATAAATTTCATGGTTACTGGCAAAGCGGGTATCACTCACTGCATCAGAAGCTTGTTTTTTACCCTGATACTGGAGGCGTTTTTGCTTTAACTTTGGATCATTACCGTCTACCCAGGCAATCACCACATCAACCGGTTGCATCATTTCACTCATCAATTCACTCTTAAACAATTAGAAAGCCCGAAAATACGGCTAAAGATGTTTAATCTAATGACCTATGATAACACCACTGATCTGTTTACCGTCAGCCTCTTTTCGTAATAGCTTCCAGAGCGAACAAGTCAATCATTTCATATAAATCAATATATTATATTTATTCAGTATTTTATTGTCTTAGATGAAGCATGCCATCTATCTTCTTATCGTATTTTTCCTGTACATGAACATCAGCTTAAAACTCACAATCTTTAACAAAATCAAACCTTTTGGAATCAGTTAGTAAAAAAATATATTACATTTTAATTAGACGAATTTAAGCATTTTTACTATAATTATCGACTACTTTTATGGGATTAAACCTTTTTTTAAAATGATTAACTATGACTATTTTGAATATCAAGCAAAAGTAATTAGAACTAAATTTGTCTCAGATAAAAAGTATCTCACCAAACGTTTTATGTGTAAGTTGGGCTATACACCCGACTTTGGCGCGCCTAAAAGCTTTAATGAAAAAGTCACGGCGCGCATGATCTACGAAAGAAGTCCGTTATTGACTAAACTGGCGGATAAATGTGCCGTCAGAGATTTAATTTCAGCAAAAGTCGGAAATGACTATTTGGTTCCTCTGGTTGGCGTCTATGGCTGTGCTGATGAAATCGATTTTGAGCAGCTACCTAACCAGTTTGTGCTGAAATGTACCCATGACAGTGGTAGTGCCAAGATTTGCCGTGATAAAAGCAAACTTGATGTCAGCATGGTCAAGGCTAAAATCAAGGATCACTTGAAAAAGAACATGTATTTCAGAAAACGCGAGTGGCACTACAAAGACATTTGCCCCAAAATTCTGATTGAACAATATGTTGATTTATATGTCGATCCAGCAACCCAGTCAGTCATTACCACCTGTCGTGTTCACTGTTTTGAAGGGCGTCCAGAATATCTGGAAATTGATGTACAAGATACCCAAGGTAATGACTATTCAAACATGTATGATACTGAATGGAACTTACAGCCATTTCGTGTCGACCTGAAAGATAACTCACCTGATGCTTTAGCCAAGCCACCACAATTGAAAAATATTATCGAATTGTCAGAAAAACTCTGTTTTGCGTATGGTTATAGTCGAGTAGATTTCTTATTATCTCAGGATCACGTTTACTTCAGTGAAATTACGCTCACCCCAAATGCAGGACGAATGGTGATCACACCAGTAGAATGGGATTTAAAACTCGGCTCACTCTGGCTATCCTATTAACCGTCCATCATGTATTTCGAATCTGTTAGGTACTTATGAAAATAGCTATTGCTGGAACTGGATATGTGGGGTTGTCAAATGCGATGCTATTTGCACAACACCATGAGACCATTGCACTTGATATCTTAGAAAGCAAGGTAGAACTACTAAACAATAAAGTATCACCGATTCAAGATCATGATATTTCGCTATTTTTAAAAGAAAAAAACTTAAATTTTAAAGCGACAACCGACAAGCAACACGCTTTTCAAAATGCTGATTTTATTATTATTGCAACACCTACCGATTACGATCCACAGACCAATTACTTTAATACACAAAGTGTTGAAAGTGTGATTCAGGATGTGCTCGCGATTAATCCTGCCGCGACCATGATTGTTAAATCAACCGTTCCTGTGGGTTTTACCGAGCACGTCAAAAACAAATACCAGACTGAAAATATTATTTTTTCGCCTGAGTTTTTACGTGAAGGCAAAGCACTGCACGATAACCTCTACCCATCCCGCATCATTGTTGGAGAGCAATCTGAACGTGCCCAGCAATTTGCAGACTTACTGGTAGAGGGTGCAATCAAACAGGATATTCTTGTACTTTTGACCCATTCAACCGAAGCTGAAGCGATTAAGCTGTTCGCCAATACCTATCTTGCCATGCGTGTTGCTTTCTTCAATGAACTGGACACCTACGCGCAAAGTTTCGGTTTAGACACCAAGCAAGTGATTGACGGGGTCTGTCTAGATCCACGTATTGGCAGTCATTATAACAATCCATCGTTTGGCTATGGCGGCTATTGCCTGCCAAAAGACACCAAGCAGTTGCTCGCAAACTATAACAATGTTCCAAGTAACCTGATTAAAGCAATTGTCGATGCCAACCGTACCCGTAAAGATTTTATTGCCGATTCAATTATCGCAAGGAATCCAAGTACCGTCGGTATTTATCGTCTGGTGATGAAAAGCGGTTCTGACAATTACCGCGCCTCAGCAATTCAAGGCGTGATGAAACGCCTAAAAGCCAAAGGTATTGAAATCATTATTTACGAGCCAACCTTTCACGAAGATAGCTTCTTTAAATCGAAAGTTACGCAGGATCTAAATGAATTCAAGCAATCATGTGATGTGATTATTGCCAATCGCCTCTCCAATGAATTGCTAGATGTACAAGATAAAGTTTATACACGAGATATTTTTGGAGGCGATGAATGAAAGTTCTAGTCACAGGCGCTGCTGGATTCATCGGCTTTAGTGTTGCACAAAAACTGCTTGAACGCGGTGATGATGTAGTCGGTTTTGATAATTTTAATGATTATTATGATCCAAGCCTTAAAGAAGCTCGTGTCAAACAATTACAACAAGTGGCCGAAAAGAGTGAGACAGGCAACTTCACACTGATCAGAGAAAACCTGGCCAATAAAGCAGTGGTTGACCAGTGTTTTAAAGAACATGCTTTTGATCGTGTTATCCATTTAGCCGCACAAGCAGGCGTGCGTTACTCGCTTGAGAATCCGCATAGCTATGTGGAAAGCAACCTGATTGCCTTTACCAATATCTTGGAAGCATGTCGCTACGCAGAAACACCTCACCTGACCTATGCAAGCACCAGTAGCGTGTATGGGGCTAATACTACCATGCCATTTAGCGAACAGCATGGCGTTGACCACCCTCTACAATTCTATGCAGCGACTAAACGTGCCAATGAATTGATGGCGCATAGCTACAGCCATTTATTTAAACTTCCAACGACAGGTCTACGTTTCTTTACGGTATACGGGCCGTGGACACGTCCAGATATGGCACTCTTTAAGTTCACCAAGCATATTTTTGAAGGTAAACCAATTCCAGTGTTTAATCATGGCAACCATACCCGTGATTTCACCTATATCGACGATATTGTGGAAGGAATTATCCGTACCAGCGACAAGATTGCGATACCGGATGAAAACTGGGACAGCAATCATCCAAACCCTGCGACCAGCAATGCACCATTTAGAATTTTCAACATTGGCAACAATCGCACAGTGAAATTGATTGAATATATTCAGGCGATTGAAAAAGCTGCTGGTAAAGAAGCGATTTTAGACCTGCTTCCGCTTCAACCTGGTGATGTCCCTGATACCTTTGCTGATAGTTCGGCACTGGAAGACTATGTCAACTATAAGCCAGCAACTTCGGTTGTGGACGGCGTGAAAAACTTTGTGGATTGGTATCGTCAGTATCACAACATTTAAGTAAGCACCCTAAATGCAAAAAATCAGGCTAAGCGCCTGATTTTTTTTATTGCTGTCATCGCTAAGTTTAGCAAGACACCCACTTAGCTTACTGCCAAGATTCTTTGATCCAGTCAGATGGCAAGACATAACGATACCATTTACCACCTCCACCGCTGATCGCATCAGGTGGATTGATCTCACCATGGAAAATAATAATTTTTGCGCCTTTAGGCTTAACGGGCGGCTGGAAGTAAGCAAAAGGAACTTTTCTTAAACAATGGTATTTATAACTCTTACACCAGTCTTTATCCCAATAGCTGAGCTTGCCTTCTTTGTGCATAAACCAAGACAGATATTCCTGCTCGTTACGGAACTTCTCGCGGATTTCATTAAAGTTCTCGCGGAAATATGGCAGAACATCAGGGAAAGCTCCCAGTTTAAAACGATATACTGAACTATTGCCAGTAATCCGCCATGGACGTTTCCAGTCATGAATCACCAAAAACTCACCTTCGGCCTGAAAGAAGCAATCAATATTATCAACAATCACCACGTCCAGATCGATAAACAGCGCATTGCCTTTTAAACCATATAAATCAGGTTCAAAGGTCGAAAGCTTGTTCCAGCCCCGTTCAGGGCTACCCGCAGGCAGATCCAGTGATGGAATCGGAAAACATTGAATATTAGGATCAATCCCTTCAGTACGGTCAGTCAAACAGACCATTTTAAATGGCAAAGTCAGATGACGTTTGACCATGTTATAGAGACGGTTAACGTACTCGGCACCATATTTGGTTCCCCATTTCATACACAAAATGACATTGTCTTCAGGAGTTGCCGAATCTTGTTGAATATCTACCATCTGATAACCTTAATTGCTTGAGATATGCTGTCCCGCTTTAGATAAAACTTAAAAACGTTCAGACATATGCACTGAATATATTGCCATCTTAGCATAGAGCCTAGGCTTTTTTTTACTATTAATTCGTCAATAAAAAAGCGAAGCCTAAGCTCCGCCTTTGCGCTGATTTGAACTTATTTGATATAAGTTAACCAGTGTGCATATTTCTCATTACGGCCTTGAACCGCATCAAAGAAAGTCTTCTGGATTTCAGTGGTAATCGGGCCACGTGAACCACAACCGATTTCACGGTCATCGTATTCACGAATTGGCGTGACTTCAGCCGCTGTACCTGTAAAGAATGCTTCATCTGCAATGTAGAATTCATCACGCGTGATACGCCGCTCAACCACTTCATAACCCAAATCTTTGGCAATGGTAATAACTGTTTGACGGGTAATCCCTTCAAGTGCACCACCAGCCAGATCAGGTGTATGTAACACACCATCTTTGATCAGGAATACGTTCTCACCCGCACCTTGGCAAACAAAGCCTTGTGGGTCAAGCAACATTGCTTCGTCATAACCTGAACGTGCAACTTCCTGATGTGCCAGAATTGATACCGTATAGTTACCACATGCTTTTGCTTTACACATGGTCACGTTAGGGTGATGGTGCGTGAATGAAGAGGTTTTTACACGAATACCACGTGCCATTGCCTCTTCACCTAAATACGCACCCCAACCCCATGCTGCAACTGCTGCATGAATGGTGTTTTCTGTCGCTGCAATGCCAAGCTTTTCAGAACCAATCCAGATCAGTGGACGTAAGTAGCAAGAAGCCAGTTTATTTTCACGCACAACATCAATTTGTGCTTGTTCTAATGTCGCTTGATCAAATGGAACATTCATTTGATAAATTTTTGCTGAATTTAATAAGCGCTTAGTGTGATCTTGCAAACGGAAGATTGCGGTACCATTCGGTGTTTCATAAGCTCTGACGCCTTCGAAGACACCCATACTGTAGTGTAATGTGTGAGTCAGGACGTGAATTTTTGCATCACGCCAATCAACCAATTTTCCATCTTGCCAAATAAAACCATCACGATCAGCCAAACTCATCGCACATACTCCATTTTCTTTTTTACACAATTATTCACTTTCCAATGCTATCGCAGTTGGATCAATTAATCTTTGCCATAACTTGCAAACGATCTCGCGGGTATCGTGCCAATCCGCAGCATTAACTTGCATAGATTGGTTTGCAAGTGCTAAACGGTGGCTCTCAGCTCGTTCACGGAGATAAGCGTGTATTAATGCTGTGGCATCTTCACTGGATAAGCAGCCTGCTTTAGCAGCATCTTCTAGAATTCTTACATTATCGGAAAAATGGGCGAGATCTGTATTCGTCCCACTCCATGCAAGTACAGCATACTGTGCCATAAATTCGATATCAACGATACCACCTGAGTCCTGTTTTAAATGAAAAATACCATGTTTTTTTTGCTCAGAAGATGATCCCAAATGATCTTTCATCTTTTGACGCATTTTTAACACTTCTTCACGCACTTCATTTTCATCACGAACTTGCGTCAGGATCTGGCAGCGAATCTGCTCAAATTGCTGGCATAAACTTTGATCACCCGCAATCGAACGAGCACGGACTAAAGCCTGATGTTCCCATAACCATGCATTTTTCTGTTGATACTGTTCATAGGCTTTTAAACTGGTGACCAACATGCCTGCTTCACCCGAAGGTCGCAGGCGCGTATCAATTTCATAGACACGTCCATCAAGGGTTTGCGTGGTCATCAGCGACATAAATTTTTGTGCCACCCGAATGGCAAACTCAGCTCCACTAATGCCTTTGCGACCATCCGTTTCACTTTGCTCTTCAAGCGCATGAATAAATACCAGATCCAGATCTGAGCCATAACCCAGTTCAATGCCACCTAATTTTCCATACGCAATCACCGCGAAGCCTTTACGGTCCAGACTACAACGTTGCCCGTCATTACCCAAAGGATAACCATGCCGCGCAGCGACAGCTTCATAGGCCAAGCGTAAGGTTGCCTGTACGCTGACTTCAGCAATATCGGTAAGTGCATCCGACACTTTCATTAAAGGACTTTCGGCCAACACATCACTGGCAGCGACTGTCAATACATTGCTCTTTTTAAATAAGCGCAATACCCGCATCTGATCTTCGACTTGGTCAATCTCGATCCGAAGCAATTGCTGACGCAGAGAATCTTCCAGATCCTGACGCTGTGGCAGACCAAAATCCATGGACAGGAATTCATCTAAAAGTACGGGATATTGCGCCAGTTCTTCACAAATCCACGGACTGACCGTCGACATTTTTACCAGTCGTTGTAACGCACCACGGCTTTCCATCAGCATCACCAAATACACGGTACGGCGTAACACGGATTCAACCAAAGGCATTAAACGCAATAAAGCCACTTGCGGCTGATCGGACTGCAAAATCGCTTCAATCAAATGTGGCCAAAATTTCTTTAAACGCTCTAAGGCACTGGCAGGAATTTTACGTAAGGCTTGTCCATGCCAGAAGTTTTGAATCAGGTTCTTGGCATTGTCATCAAGTACCGCATTGAGTTTTTGCTCAAGCTGAACGAAATCATCCACAGGTTCAGAAAATTCTTTTTCCTGAATCAACTGTTTAAACTGGACTTTGACCTTGTCACGCTTCTTATTCAATACCTCTAGGAATGCAGGCCAATCTGCAAAGCCTAATGTATCCAGCATCCGTTGTCTCAGTTCAGGTTCGGTTGGCAAAGACTGGGTTTGCTGATCATTCAAGGCCTGAATTGCATGCTCCACCCGTCTTAAAAATAGATAAGCGTCTTCCAGATCAATCACCGCTTGCTGATCCAGCAACTCGGCTTCACCTAAATGATGCAAGTTGACCAGACATTGACGATCTTGCAGTTCACGCTTCGATCCACCGTAGATGAGCTGGAACACCTGCACAATAAATTCAATTTCACGAATCCCGCCTGCGCCAAGCTTAATATCCTCTTCGATATTACGGCG
This sequence comes from Acinetobacter sp. NRRL B-65365, assembly GCF_001605865.1. Lineage (NCBI taxonomy): Bacteria > Pseudomonadati > Pseudomonadota > Gammaproteobacteria > Moraxellales > Moraxellaceae > Acinetobacter > Acinetobacter sp. NRRL B-65365. Next base: position 202,274 of record NZ_LRPD01000001.1, read on the forward strand.
CATGACTTCACGCTCAATCATCGCCTTCATTTCACGCATAGCAGCGAAAGCAGAATAATCAACATAACGGCGAAATACGAATGGACGCGACATGTCCAGTAACTCTGCACCCGCTTTGCCGCCCGTAATCACGCGTGCCTTAATCCATGCATAGCGTTCCCATTCACGCCCATGCTGGCTCAGATATTTTTCCAAACCACTATGGCTAATTGCCAAAGCCGAGCCATCGCCCCACGGCCGCAAGCGCATATCGACACGGAATACAAAACCATCGGCAGTAATGTGATCCAGTAGGTAAATTAATTTCTGTCCCCACAAAATGCAGAACTGCTGCACATCAATACATTTACGCCCATTGGTTTCACCCTGTTCATCAAAGGCAAATATCAAATCGATATCACTAGACAGATTCAGTTCTTGAGCGCCCAGCTTACCCATGCCAATGACAATTAGATCCTGCAACTGGCCTGAATAACCAATCGGTTCGCCATGCTTAGCGAGTAAAGGTGGTAATGCAAAATCTTTGGCAGCACAAATACTGGCATCAGCAAAATCAGACAATTCTCGCGTCAGTGTGACCACATTGGTTAATTGATTGGCATCTTGCCAAATCCAGCGAAACATCAACTTGGCACGTAAAACACGTAAAGCCTTCATCCATGCTTGTTCATTACTGCATTCAGCCACAGCCTGCTGAACTTTTTGATAGATGGTTTCAGTCGACAATGCATCAAGAAAATGATCTTGGTTATAATCTTGTTCTAATTCTGCTTGGTATAAATTTAAAACTTGTTCAGCATATTGGCTTGCGACCAAGGTTTTTTGTAGCTGTTCCGCATTCATATAAAAAGGCTCGACTGACGTCATCTCATCTTGGTTAGTTATATCAGTTACAAGCTTATCTTTAAAATCTCTTTAGACTAATTTTGCTTTGGTTTTTGCCTGACTTGTACATAAATCAACCTGCTCACGTTCTATCGGGAGCAGCACTGTAAATACCGTGCCTTCCCCTTCATTGGAAGTCACATTGATTTCACCCAGATTCATTTCCACAAAGCGCTTGCATAAGCTTAACCCCAGTCCAGCACCTTTTTCTCCTGCGGTACCTTTATAGCTCATGGTAATGCGTGGCTGAAACAAATCTTTAATTTGTTCTTGGGTCATACCTAAGCCTGTGTCTTTAACATAGATCTCAACATAGGTGCCCTTGTGCTGCGCCTGAATATAAACTTTGCCAGAACCATCCACATCAGTAAATTTCAGTGCATTGGAGACCAGATTCTGAATCACCGAGGTAATCATATTCATATCGGCATAGACTTTCAGGTTTTCATCGACTTCGTTAATCAGTTGAATATTCTTTTTAATCGCCAAAGTTTTCAGGATATCGGTCACAATATTGGTGATCTGACGTAACTTGAAGTTAATGGGATGATAGACAAAGCGCCCACCCTCTGCCATCGCCCAATTCAGTAAGCTTTCCAATAAGTTATAAGTCGACTGCGAGGTATCGTAGAGATAATCGGCAATGTTCTGAATACTTGACTCATCCAAGGTATCACGCTCTTTCGCGAGTATTTCAGAGAAGCCTAACAAGCCATGAAATGGTGCACGTAAGTCATGGGAAATTATGGAAAAGAATTTGGTTTTACTAAAATTCAGTGCAGCTTCTTGTTCGTATAATTCTTTGAGTTCATCGTGGTTAAACTTCAATTCCAGTTGTTGCATGAAATTGACACTATGCTCTTGCAGCAGTTGTTTTTGTAATTCGCTAAAGCCTTGTGCAGCTTCATCAAACAAGATGATATAACCGAGTGAGGTTTGGTCTGGATGCCTGAGGTGTAAGGCAATTGCCGACTGGACTTTCTTTTTGATGGGATGTAAAAATGCCAATAGGGTTTGATATTGTGGATGATCACAGTCGACCAGATCGCCATTTACAAATAGCGTATTTAAGCTTTTGGTAATCTTTGAAGCATCAATTGCTTGTAACTTTTCAGGACAACGATGCCAAAGGTAAGGTTCCTGATGAAAAGCGAGTAATGCCGTACTGGCTTGCATCAATTTACGATTGAATTGTAAAAATTGCTCAAGCAGGTTCTGCTCTGAGTTTAGCCCCAAAGAAAGAGAGATTTTACAAGCACTTAACTTTTCGGCTTGCTGTAGTTCTAATAATTGAATCGCCATTCCCGCCTCTCGAATATTATCGTTATACGGTTCTTTACGTTTTATAGAAAAAATGTGAAAACTATCACTTAGTAGTAACAAACTTTAACAGAAAAGGCAATTGTTGATTCAATCAATTCGCAACAAAACGTGAAATTTCATTGAATTTTAACTTGAGCCCTGTCCAACATTAACAACAGCTGAGCTACCTCTATTACTTAGTTTATTATGTCAATGCAACTTTATTAATTATTCAAGAGCAAGTTCGCCTCGTTCAAAATTCTATGAATAAAGAGTAAGAAAAAGCCCTCGAAAGAGGGCTTTTTTTTTAGAAGTGTCTACTTCTTCGATATTCGCTAATATTACTTATGCTTGAATTGTTCAGATTCTCGCTATGTTCAATTTTCCGAATAGTTTCATACTCTGAGTCAGCTTTCTTTACACGCTCAAAAAATGTTTCAGCATCATGAATTTTACCAGTGTCTAGCAATGCTAATATAGATAGGATAAAGCACCCAAATAGATAAATTCCCCCAAATAAATAATGAAAAAAAGTAGGCTCAAAATTTATATTAGGAAGAATCTCGGATGAGAATGCTAAGGGAGTTATAAAAAGCATAGCAAAAATGACATATTGAGCACCATAAATAAGAACTTGTTTGTTAACAGTCCGCCCTTCTTTTAATTTCAACTTGAAGTTTTGAGCTGTTATGTTTTCACCAGGCGTATACACAATAAATTTTCGACCAAGTTTATAATAACGAATCATTTGATCAAAATTAATCAATCTAGCTTCATGTAATTTTATCAGATAAGCCACTAAATCATAATCCACGTAATCCAGTCGGGCTATCTCTTGGGCAGCTCTATCCCGTTCTAACTTACTTTTCTTATTATCATACAAAAAATCTTTAAAAAATCGAGAGGTAGATTCTAACTTTGATCCAAAATCTTTGTGCGTCAAAGCTATAATTTCAGTTCTCTTATAATATAACGTCCACATCGCAACCAAACCTAAAGCTAGTTTAATCGCAATATCCATATCAAAATTCATAAAAAACTCTTTATATTCAAATATTAAACAACTTCAAGAAATTACATTATTTCTAAATATCTATGAATAATAGTTATATCAAAATTCCTCGCAATAAGGCTTATTTCTACTCCACTACTTGAAGTGGTATTTCAAAATAGACAGGTTCTTCATATTCAGAACACATAATATTCACATATATTGTGCCTTCACCCAATGATTTGGGCAATATTGAAATGTTTTTTTTAGAAATACCTCTGGAGTGTAATAATGAATCAAATTCAAATATTACAGTTTGTGAGTTACTTTTTTTATAAGGATGTTCTATAGGAAAATCTGGAATATAGCTTATATTATTCATTGACAATGTTGGAGAAAAAAATCTTTTATGTCGTTCTTCAGGGGTTTCTATATGCCCAACAATCAATTGATCTAATTCATTTTTATAATATTTTAAATTCTCCATTGAGTCATCATCAACTATAAAAACGAAAGAAGGAAACCTAATTTCAATGCTCACTTTACTTGCTATAACATTTCCAAGATTTGATACATCTATACTTAACCGTCCATTTTCCATCTCAATAAAATTATAATCTCTTAGTGCGATATGATGCTGCTTTAAAATATCATCAGTAACACTATCTATATCATTATTGTACTCATCGATAAAGTCATCAACTTTAGAAAACCCAATTAGCAAGGCACTTGAACTATAATCGTTAGTTTTCTTTAAACCTAAATTTTTAATTCTTTTTTCAGGTTTTATATAAAAATAATCTTCTCTTAATTTTTTCCAACGAATTTCTATAGTATCTCCTTCATCATATTCAATATTGTTTATACCGTTCACAGAAACTTTGAGAATTGGTCGTTTTGTTGAGACTGACTGCTTCAATCGTTCATTTTCCTCACGCAACTTACGATTTTCTTCACTTAGTTTAGCGATCTCTTCAGCAATATGTTCAGATTTTGTATCACCTCGTATCCATCCGACACCTTTATGTCTAGCAAATGATTTGGGTAAAGCTACTGCAATTTGACGTTCTAAATCACTTACGTCAGTCCAAAATGCACACATTTTTCCATTTTTAGCTTTTTCAATAAATTTATCTAGTTTTATTAAAGACTCTGGTACAGTCTCCCGGTGAGAGTTAGATACGGCTACATCTCTCTCCCTAATAAATGAAATGATTGGAATTTTTTTTGACTTAGCGTAATTAAATTCTTTTTCTGTGTAACTTATTCCATTATTATTCAAACTTCCGTATCGGTGCCCAATGATCAATACATAATAATCACTAACATCTATGGCATCAGTAATGATCTTCCATTGATCATCATCATCAGCGCTAAACATTTCCATACCTACAGGTAAGTGATAGAGATCTAAAATAACTTTTGTAGCTTTCTCTCTAGCTTCAATTAAATCGTTATATGTAGAACTTATAAAAACCTGATATTTTTTATCCTGACTCATGATCACTTTTTAAATAAATATAAATTATTTAACATTTATATCATCTTCACAAAGTTAGATAAACATATATTTATTAGATACTTCTCTATTTTAATATCAATCAATTAACACGTATTTCATGATATAAATGTAAATATAAAACGCCATTTAGGCTTCTTAGAACATGGAAAAATTATCCCAAGAAAAAATCCAAAAACTCCTTAAAAAGAGGTTTTCGGATATCGAATTTGAACTTAAAAATGATGTAAATCCTGACATACTTACGGGTGAAGTAATTATAAGTTTAGAAAAATTTTTATCAAAGTTTGTAAATGTACCTTTGAAAACCCCATCGATGAAAAATAAAAAAACCCCAAGCCTTTAATACCAGCTTGGGGTCTTTGAATCTTGGTCCCGAGGGTCGGACTCGAACCGACACGTCATCTCTGACAGCGGATTTTGAGTCCGCCGCGTCTACCAATTTCACCACCTCGGGAAGAGTGCGATGCTTTGTGTTGCGTATAATAACCTGTTTGATTTTATTGTCAAACACTAACTCACGCTTATTGCTCACTTTTAAATCACTCAGATATTTTTCTGCTTATAAACACACGAACTCAGCGAGAAAACGCAAAAAAGACTATACTACGCCCAATTTTTGCAATGTTTCCGATGTATGCAACTCTCCGACTTTTCGTTTGATCTCCCCGATGAACTTATTGCTCGCTATCCATTAGACAGCCGTAGCGCATCTCGCCTGCTGCATATCGATAACCAAGGTCAATACCATGACCATGCCTTTACCGATATTCTTGATCTACTTGAAGACGGTGATTTGCTGGTACTGAATGACACCAAAGTCATGAAAGCACGCTTAAAAGGCAAACGTGCTACAGGGGGGGCAATCGAAGTGCTAGTTGAACGCATGTTGGATACCCACACTGCCCATTGCCATATCAAATCAAGTAACTCACCTAAAGCAGGCGCAGAACTGTATATCGGTGAAGATGCAGTACCTGTCACCGTACAAGGTCGCCATGAAAATCTGTTTGTGGTGAAGTTTTCACAACCGATTTTGTCAGTACTGGATCAATACGGTCAGCTCCCGATTCCACCTTATTTCAATCGTGAAGCTGAAGAGATTGATACTGAACGTTATCAAACTGTGTTCCATGATCCTGAAAAAATTGCCAGTGTTGCTGCGCCAACAGCCAGTCTGCATTTCGACCAAGGCTTATTAGAACAATTAGCCGCTAAAGGCGTGCAAAAAACCTTTGTGACCTTACATGTTGGTGCAGGGACTTTTATGCCTGTACGCACTACAGACATTACCAATCACATTATGCACAGTGAATGGTGTGATGTGCCACAAGCGACGATTGACCTGATTTTGGCAACCAAAGCACGCGGTAATAAAGTGATTGCGGTAGGCACTACAGCGACCCGTGCGCTGGAAAGTGCAGCGCAAGCCAATCAAGGCAAAATTGCAGCGTGGACAGGCGATACACAGATCTTTATTTATCCAGGTTATCAGTTCTGTATCGTGGATCGTTTGATTACCAACTTCCATTTACCAGAATCGACCTTATTGATGTTGGTTTCAGCTTTGTCGAATCGGGATAATATCTTGGCTGCTTATAAACATGCAGTGGAACAACGTTATCGCTTCTTTAGTTATGGCGATGCGATGTTGGTGGACAAGCTTGACGCTTAAAACAGATCAATAGGCTAAATTCAGGTTTAGCCTATTTTTTTCAGAATAGATTAAACAGACCACTGTTTATTAAAATAAAAAAGACCGCCAAATTCAGATTACACACTTCTTAGTTTCTGAAATTTAAAGCATAATTCAGCTCATACAAAGCAATTATAATGAAATAAAACCTCCATGCCGATCGATACAGTACAACAAGCTCTCCATATCCGACGTAAAAAAAATGCGCAGGTGTTCCGTAATATCGCCCGTTTGTGGGAGGCTGGACAAAAATCGCATAGTGATCAGGATTTGTTAGATGCGCTGCATCCTTGGCGTGAAGACCATAATCTGTGTTTCTTTAATGCCCTTCCCTACCTACTGGGTATCATCAGCATCGGAACGCTGGTTTTTGGCTATTTTCTCCATCCGCATATTCAATACATCTGGAGTCTGCTCGGGGCATTTCTGACCGGTTTTCTCGCTTATCTATTGTATGAACCGCAAGAGCCATTGACTCGTGTGATTCGTTATTTAGAAGAACGCATTACTGTATTGCGTTATGGTTTGCAGTTCCAGCAACTGCCTGCTTATTTACCCATTCAAGCGCAACCACTGCTAGTGATGAGTAAATTAAAGCAACATTTTCCCTTATTTAATCGTGGTAGTGAATCCAACGACATCACGCACTATGCATCAACGACGTGGAATGATGGCACGACCACGCATCAAGTGCTGCTTTTTCAATATCATTACGTCAATGAAATGCCGATTTTGCAAGATCAAGGCAACAATAAGAAAATCGTCAAAGAAATTCATAAGGATTTGTGGGGCGCCTTTATTTTTCAAATGCCCAACTTGGGGATTGCTGTCAGTAATCAGCGTTCCCGTTTTTTTGAACCCTATAACAGTTCATGGCAAAGCAGCGATATTTTGATTAATCAGGAATTGAATATTTTTGGATTGAATCAACATCAGTTAGCCAAGGAAATCAGCCCGAGTTTAACCCTAAAATTACATGATTTTTTTCAACATTTTACAGGTGATTTAATTTATCATCATCAAGAGCAAATCCTGTGTTACGTGGGCGAACAAAATCTTTTCCAAACCGCCAGTAAACGCAGTGAAATTCATGATATTCCAGCATTACGCGGACACTTGCGCACCATGACCATGCCGCAATATCAGAAATTTCAACAATTGATGCTGAATGTAATTCAATAATTCTCCCAAGCTCTCTTTTAATAAAGCGAGAATTTAAGGGAAATAACAATAAGGGGAATGTGATGACAGGTTTACTGATCTTTTTGGGGATTTTTGTAGTACTGATCGTATGGGGCGTTTCTATTCGCAACAACATCGTACGATATTTTAATGCCACCAAACGTGCGTGGTCAGAAGTGGCTAACTTCGAGCGTCAAAAAGTAAAAACATTGGAAGCTCTCGAAGCGACGCTGGATCAATATACCCAGTTTGAAAAATCAACTTTGGAAAAAGTCACCGAGTTACGTCAACAGATTCTGAATCTTAATGTCAATGACACGGATATTTCACAATTACAACAAATTGAGAAAATGAGTAAAGAGCTGATCCGCAGCTTAAATGTGGTGGTTGAGAATTATCCTGAACTTAAAGCGGATGCGCTGTATAGCAAAATGATGGATGACATTCAGGAACAAAATGAAAATGTCGGTGCAGCCATTACCATCTTTAATCGTAACGTGGAATTGTTTAATAACCAGATCGAAGTGTTTCCAAACAACTTGATCAATACCCTAACCTTATCCAAGAAGACGATTCGTCCGTTTAAGGATAATCTTGCCACTGAAAATTTTGACTATAAACCGAATTTTTAGTGCATTTGAATTTCTCATAAAAAATATCCCTTTATCCCCCTCTTTTCAAAGAGGGGTTAGGGGAGATTATTATTTTTTGGCTATGGCTACATTTAGTAGTAGAACTGGACGCCATAATCAAGGAAAATAGCCGCTTTTGATCAGCGAACTGTTTTTTCGCCTTGATGGATAGTGTCATGAAATTTGAAAAATTAGGCCAGTCGGGGCGCGCCCGCCGTGGTCGACTCACTTTAGAGCATGGTGTGGTTGAAACACCTGTATTTATGCCGGTCGGTACTTACGGTACTGTGAAAGGCATGTTGCCACGCGATATTGAAGACATTCAGGCACAAATTATTCTAGGTAATACCTTCCATCTTTACTTACGCCCTGGCTTGGAAGTCATTAAAGAGCACGGCGGTCTGCACGAGTTTATCAAATGGGATAAACCGATTTTGACCGACTCTGGCGGTTTCCAAGTCTTTAGCTTGGGTGCAATGCGTAAGATCAAAGAAGAAGGTGTAACTTTCCGTTCGCCAATCGATGGTTCAAAAGTATTCCTGTCTCCAGAGATTTCAATGGAGATTCAACAGGTACTCAATTCAGACATCGTAATGATTTTTGATGAGTGTACCCCTTACCCTGCGACACATGAAGAAGCGCAAAAATCATTGCAGCTTTCTTTACGCTGGGCAAAACGTTGTAAAACCCACCACCATGATGAGCTTAAGAATAAAAATGCGTTATTCGGCATCATTCAAGGTGGCATGTACGAAGACCTGCGTGATGAGTCACTGAAAGGCTTGTTAGAAGTTGGTTTTGATGGTTATGCGATTGGTGGCTTGTCGGTAGGTGAACCGAAAGAAGAAATGATCAAGGTACTTGATTATTTACCAAACAAAATGCCACAAGACAAACCACGTTACTTGATGGGTGTAGGTAAACCAGAAGATATCGTGGAAGCGGTGCGCCGTGGTGTCGATATGTTTGACTGCGTGATGCCAACCCGTAATGCACGTAATGGTCATTATTTTGTGACCGATGGTCTGGTGAGAATCCGTAACAGCAAATATCGTCATGATAAAGGGCCATTAGACCCACATTGCGATTGCTACACTTGTAAAAACTTTACGCGTGCCTATTTATATCATTTAGAGAAGTGCGGTGAAATGCTGGCATCAATGCTCGGCACAATCCATAACTTGCGTTACTACCAGCGCCTTACGCAAGGTATGCGTGATGCACTGGATAACGGCACATTTGATGAATACGTTCAGGACTTTTATGCACGTCGTGGATTAGACGTTCCACCTTGCCCTGAAGATTAATTCATCAAGATTTGCGCCTGATCGCAAGACAAGGTACATTGCAAAACGAATTGGAATTTATTGTTAATTTTTTGGCTTTTTAATTTTAGGAAAACGAAATGAGTCTTTTCATCTCTACTGCTCACGCTGCCCCTGCTGCGACACAAGGTCCAAGCTTGATGGCTAACTTGTTGATGATCGCGGTATTTATCGCAATTTTCTACTTCTTGATCTGGAGACCACAAGCGAAACGTGCCAAAGAACATCGTTCTTTGATCGAGAGCTTGGGTGTAGGCAGCGAAATCGTGTTTGCTGGTGGCTTAATGGGGAAAATTATCAAACTCGAAGGTGACTTTGCAGTTGTTGAACTCACTCGTGGTGTTGAGGTAAAAATCCAGCGTGCGAGTGTCATTTCAGTATTACCTGAAGGCACATTAAATAACCTTTAATCATAAAATAGTCGTGCCTCAGCACGACTTTTTCATTTAAGAAGAAAGCGAATGCGTTACCCTGCATGGAAATATTTACTGATCCTGGTTGTCCTTGTGATCAGTACGTTATATGCACTTCCAAGTCTGTATCCAGATGAACCTGCTGTCCAGATTTCTGGGGCCAAAGCAGGCACCAAGATTGATCAGACTATCGTGCAAAAAGCTGAGCAGATTTTAAAAACTGCCGATATTAGCAGTCACGACAATAGCTTCACCAACAATGCGGCATTATTACGTTTAAGTTCTTCTGAAGCGCAGTTAAAAGCGAAAGAAGTCCTTCGTCGTGATCTCGGTGATGACTATGTAGTTGCACTCAACCTTGCGCCGACCACACCTGAGTGGTTGCAAAAGATTGGTGCGAAACCGATGAAACTCGGTTTGGACTTACGTGGCGGTGTACACTTCTTGCTCGAAGTCGACATGGATAAAGCAATTAGTCAGCGTATGGAAACATCTGCGACTGATTTGCGTCGTCAATTCCGTGATAACAAAATCAAATTTAACAACTTGGCGTTAAACAACAACACCATTACTGTCCAGTTTGCAAACAATGCAGACCGTGATGCAGCGACTGATTTCTTGCGTCGCAATGGGAATGAGTTTACACAACAGGCTGTTGCGACTTCATCTGGTGCAACCTTAAGACTGAATTATACCGATACACGTCGTCAGGAAATTCAATCTTATGCAGTGAACCAAAACTTAACCACCTTACGTAACCGTATTAACGAACTCGGTGTGGCAGAAGCTTTGGTACAAACACAAGGTAGCAACCGTATTGTGGTTGAATTACCCGGTGTCCAAGATACAGCAGAAGCAAAACGTGTCTTGGGTCGTACAGCAAACTTAGAGTTCCGTCTGGTTGCGGATAGTAATGATCAATATATCGATCCATATACAGGTAAATATAATGGTCAGCCACTTCCTCCAGGCACTGAAGTGTTCGCTTACCAATCACTTGATAGCGGTCGTCAGTTGCTGTTGCAACGTAACCGTATCTTGACGGGTGAACGTGTTCAGAATGCAAGCTCTGGCTTTAGTCAGGACTCAGGCGGCGCCGAAGTAAACATCACGCTAGACACTGCGGGCGGTAAGCTCATGTCAGATGCAACACGTGGTGCTGTCGGCAAACGTATGGCGGTACTGTTTATTGAAAATAAACAAAAAATCTCTTACGTTGCAGACCCGAATACTGGCGTTCAAACCGAAGTTCGTACCCCATATACTGAATCTGTCGTGATCAATGCTGCAACCATTCAGGCGGTGCTTGGTTCACAATTCCGTATTACCGGTCTAGATTCACCACAAGAAGCGGCTGAACTTGCCTTGATGCTTCGTGCAGGTGCACTTGCTGCGCCGATGTACTTCGTAGAAGAACGTGTAGTTGGTCCAAGCTTAGGTCAGGAAAACATTGACAAAGGTGTGTTATCGACTCAGATCGGCTTCTTACTGGTTGCGATCTGGATGGTTGTATTCTTCCGTTTATTCGGTTTAATCGCAAACTTTGCCTTAGTCTTTAACCTTGCCATGATCTTAACCGTGATGTCTTGGATTGGGGCTTCCCTCACCTTGCCAGGTATTGCGGGTATTGTCATTACCATCGGTATGGCGGTCGATGCCAACGTCCTGATCTGTGAACGAATACGGGAAGAAATGCTCTGGGGCGCCTCGCCAAAACAGGCGATTGTGGCGGGTTATGATCGAGCCTATAACACCATTCTTGACTCGAACTTAACCACATTCCTCGTTGCGTTTATCTTATTCGCTATTGGTACAGGCCCGATTAAAGGCTTCGCTGTGACCTTGATGATTGGTATTGTGTGTTCGATGTTTACTGCAATTACCGTAACTCGTGCCATCGTACAGCTCATTTATGGCAAACGCCGTAATTTGAAAAAGTTGAGTATTTAAGGAGATTCACATGACTGATCTGACTCAACAAGACTCAAAACAATACGGTCGCCCGGATAACCTGAAAATTATCCCGTTCATGAAGATTGCCAAACCTGCGGCTATCTTCTCGATCCTGCTGACGATTGCGAGTATCTTCTTTATCGCAACCAAAGGTCTAAACCTCGGTTTGGACTTCACTGGCGGTATTTCTGCTGAATTGAACTACAAGCAAGGTGTGCAGCCTTCGCAAGTGGTGCAGGCACTTGATCGTGCTGGCTTTAAAGATGCAGTGGTACAAACCTTGGGAAGTAATACTGACCTGATCGTACGTATGCCTGTACAAGAAGATCTGGACGTCGAAGACCTGAGCAATAGCATTACTAAAGCCGTTCAATTGCCAAATAACACCGTAGAAGTTCATAAAGTGGACTCTGTTGGTGGTGCAGTAGGTAATGAGCTTTATGTGCGTTCTGCAGGTGCAGTGGCGCTTGCATTGATCTTGATGCTGATCTACGTGACCATCCGCTTCGAGTTTAAACTCGCGATGGGTGCGGTCATGTCGTTATTTCACGACATCATCATTATCATCGGTGCATTCGCATTGTTCCAATGGCCTTTCGACTTAACCGTATTGGCTGCGGTACTTGCGGTGATTGGTTTCTCGCTCAACGATAACATCGTTGTATCGGATCGTATCCGTGAGAACTTCCGTAAGATTCGCGGTGCAACACCTCGTGAAATCGTTGATATTGCACTGACAGAAACCTTACGTCGTACCATCCACACCTCGATGACTTTATTACTCGTGGTACTTGCCATGATGTTCTTGGGTGGTGATGGCTTACACTGGTTCTCTGTTGCTATGTTTGTCGGTGTATTCGTGGGAACTTACTCATCGATTTATATCGGTACAGCATTCGCTTTATGGCGTGGTCTGAATCGTCAGGACTTTATTGTTCAAGTTAAACCTGAATTTGAAGAAGAAGAGATTCCTTAAATCCCTCTCCTCTTGGATTCAAATAAAATGCCAGCAATATGCTGGCATTTTTTATCGCGTTAAAATCTACAATACCTGTCGGCCTTAATGCTGAACAATCTGAATTTTTGGAAACTGAAAACCTCGGCAAGATTGCTCTGCCCGCCATGCGATAGTCACCACGATTTTCTGGTTCAGGATAAAGTTCTGATATGCAAAAGTTCCAATCAATGGATGTGAACACATGCCGCCCTGATTTGAGGGATGAACCTGCGTATTCAAGCTATTCAGATCCAGACGAATCCCTAAACCAGAGGCTTTTAAAATCGCTTCTTTGGTGGTCCAAACTCTAAACCAATATTCCAGATCCTGATCTTGCTGTTGCCAAATATGGTATTCCTCGGGATGAAATGCATGCTGCGCCAAAGCATCGTAACGGACTTTTCGATCTAGCTCCTCAACATCAATACCGATATCTTGAACACGCTCACTCATTGCCAACGCATAATATTGCTGACTATGCGAATGATTAAAATGTAAGGAATGAGAGCTTAAAAAAGGTTTACCATGCTCATGTTTGTCAAAAATCAGTTTATCTATGCAGCAATCCAGTTGTTCGGCAAGCAACTGATTACGTCGGGCCTGAATCTGCTGTTTTTTATAATGATTAAAGCTTCTTAAATCAGAAAAATCTGTTTTCTTCTTTTCAAGCAGTTGAGCCAATGCCTGAACATGGATTTCAATTTCACGTGTCGTCATTGGCTTAACCTGATCTTATCTATGCTTAAAATTTAACAAGATCGCCTTTGAGCGCAACACTTGCTACCGCCATGCCTTTATAGCATTGATAGGTGGTTGAGCTTTGTGCTTCATTCTTTTTAAAATAACTTACAATATTCGTCACAGCATTGGCACCACGTGCTTTCGCAGCTTTGTCTAACTGTATCAATGCAGAACGAAGTACCCAGTCACATGACTTTTCAGCCGACTTGCCAAAGCCATTGGTCTTCTGATTGGTCACGATATCTTGTTCTAACACCTTGCCGCCTGCTTTATTTCCTTTCAGATAGAACTTTACGCTCCCATCTAAAGTACCATCAGCAACTGCACGATCTACAGCAGTTTTAAAATCAAAATTATGTACAGTATCGGCAGCTTGAACAGATGCAGCAAAACCTGTGCTTAAAATTGTTGCTAGAAATAATTGTTTCATTGACATTATTATGCCCCTCGTTATGTTACACGTTTAAAAATCAGTGACGTATTAATACCGCCAAAAGCAAAGTTATTGCTCATCATTATATTGATATCACTCGTTCTTACCTGTTGAGTAATATAATCCAGATCACCGCATTGTGGATCGATTTCATCCAGATTCAGGGTGGGAATCAATTGTCCGCGTTGCATCATTTCAATTCCTAACCACGCCTCGATCGCACCACAAGCACCTAAAGTATGTCCAAAATAGCTTTTTAAGGAACTAATCGGTTTACGTCCTAATATTCGTGCAGTGGCCTGACTTTCTGCAATATCACCCTGATCGGTAGAAGTTCCATGTGCATTGACATAATCAATCTGGCTGGCATCCAGCTTGGCATCTTTAAGTGCCATTTGCATGCATTGTCCCATTCTTTCAGTATCAGGTCTGGTGACATGCTGTCCATCGGTATTGCTTGCATAGCCAATAATTTCAGCATAGATCGTGGCGCCACGCTGCTTGGCATGTTCATATTCTTCAAGAATCAGGCTACCCGCACCTTCACCAATCACTAAGCCATCACGTTGTGTATCAAATGGGCGGGGGGATTTTTCAGGATGATCATTCATTCCACTGGTGGCCAATAGCACATCAAAAACTGCTGCCCCTGCGGCACTCAGTTCCTCTGCTCCGCCTGCAATCATGACAGTCTGTTTGCCATATTTAATCGCTTCATAAGCCTGACCAATGGCCATTGAACCTGAGGTACATGCACTTGAAGTCGGTAAGGTTAATCCTTTTAAACCGAAGTAGACCGTCATATTCACGGCGCTGGTATGGGACATCATCCGGATATAAGTGGTGGCATTGATCTTACTCATATCCTGATCAATCAACATATTACCAAACTCGCGAACGGCATCGACGCTACCTGCCGATGAACCGAAAGCCACGCCAGCATCGCCACTTTTCAGGATTTCGTGATCAATAAGTCCTGCATCCTGTAATGCATTTTCCGCACTGATCACGGACATAAGCGCAACCCGTCCCATGCCACGCGTGACCTTGCGGTTAAAATGCTTGGCAACCTGAAAGCTACTAACAGGTCCCGCCAGCTTGGTTCTTAAATCTGGATATTGCTCCCACTCAGGCATATAGCAAATGCCACTTTTACCTGCATGGAATTGCGCAAAAATTTCATCCGCAGTTTCGCCTAATGAGGTAATACCTGCCATGCCTGTAACCACAACACGCTTCATCAGATCAGTCCTCCATTGACCGAAATCACCTGACGGGTAATATACGATGCCTCATCTGAACACAAGAATTTCACTACACCAGCAACTTCATCGACCTGTCCCATGCGTTGCATTGGAATCATTTTTAAGGCGTGCTCTTTAACTTCTTCAGTGACCATTTCGGTTTCAATCAGGCCTGGTGCAACACAATTCACCGTAATTTTGCGCTTGGCTAATTCCAGAGCCAATGCTTTAGTCGCGCCGATCAGCCCTGCTTTTGCTGCACTATAATTCACTTGTCCACGATTGCCCATAATCCCAGATACCGAAGAAAGTGTGACAATACGCCCACCTTTACGTAAATGGATCATTGGCATAATCAAAGGCTTAAGCACATTATAAAACCCATCTAACGAGGTCGAAATGACTTCATCCCAGTCCTGATCGGTTAAAGCTGGAAATGCACCGTCATGGGTAAGACCTGCATTCAGCACCACACCATAGAATGCCCCATGCTGCTCAACATCTTGTTCTAATAGGCTTTTTACCAGTTCCCGTTCATTCACATCAAATAATAAATAATGGCTGTTTTGCCCAAGACTTTGAATCTGTTCAACCACTTGCGCGGCTTCTGCTTCACGCGAACGCGCATGAATGGTGACATCAAAACCCGCTCGAGCCAGTTGCAATGCAATTGCCTTACCAATCCCACGACTTGAGCCTGTCACTAATATTCTTCTATTCATTGTTGTTCCTAAAACGATAAAGTCTGTGTCGATGGATCTGTCGGCTCATAAACACTTAACATGGCACTAATCACCTGCGCATTGCAGTGAATTTCACAAGAAAACTGCCCTAAGCCTTCATGCAGATATTGCTGTTCAACCCGAACTTTTAGTGTCTGCCCAAGTGAAAAATAGGCAAAAGGTAATTGAAGTTTTCGTGTTCCCAATAGGAAGCCGACCTTGGGCGCTTGCTGTAATTGCTGTCCCATCCAGCCAGAATAAGCACTAATGGTCTGTGCCATAATTTCAATGCTTGTCCATGTTGGCAAACCTGCTGCTTCACAGAACATTAGCTCAGGGCAAATGGTCAGTTCAGCAATCGCATAACCGTCATTGACCTCAACCAGATGATCAATAAAGACCATGGGCTGTTCGTGCGGAATATATTGAATTGCATCCAGTTTCATTTATGTTCCCACACCAAATAATAAGCTGATATTACTGCCCCCAAAGGCAAAAGAGTTACTCAACACATACTTAATATTCCCAGTCTGCTGAGAATCAGTGACATAGTGCTGGTCCGCCAGATCAGGATCAATTTCTGTGTGTTGATGTAAGGGCAACCAGTTCTGATCTTTTAATAACTGGGTACAAATAAAAGCTTCTATCGCTCCCGCAGCACCCAAACAATGCCCTGTCTTGTGCTTGGTACTGCTTAATGCCACATGCTGAGCGGAGAAGATTTGCCGAACTGCCTTGATTTCCATTGCATCATTTTGCGGTGTGGCAGTCCCATGCAAATTGATATATCCCACCTGTTCAGGTGTAACCGCGGCACTTTCTAAAGCGCGCTGCATCGCTGTCGCAGCCCCTAAACCTTCAGGATGAGGTGCAGAAATATGCCATGCATCCATCGACTCACCCACACCGTAGAGCATGATGGGTGCAGATGCCTTGGTTAGTAAAAATAATGCAGCAGCTTCACCAATATTAATTCCATCACGATTGATACCGCAGGGTTGGCAAATATCAGCAGATAAGCTTTCCAGACTATTAAACCCGTTTAAGGTCAATTGACATAAGCTGTCGACACCACCCACCAGTACCGCATCTGCCAATCCAGCCTGAATTAAACGCTGTCCCGCAGCAAATGCTTTTGCACTCGATGAGCAAGCCGTCGAAATGGTATAAGCAGCGCCCTGCCAGCCTAGATAATGTTGCAGTGCTTTTGCCAGACAGCCCATTTCCTGTGGCTGATGTGAAATTTCAAGCGTTTCATCACCATTAAAGTACTGCTTGAGTAATTTCTCACTGTCAGAAATACCAGAGGTTGAAGTTCCCATCACAATACTAAGACGTTTTGGATCAATTCCCGCAATCTGCTGTTGGAGCTCAACCTCAATTTTTTGCAGCGCAGTCAAGGCAAAACGTAGATTCCGCGAATCAAATATCTTTAAAGATTCTGGCACGGTTTCAATTAATGCATCTGCATAACGCCCTACCCAAACTGGACGATCAGCTAAAAATCCTGTTTCCAGTGTTAGGGTATTGTCAGGCGTCGTTAAACGTTCGCGAATGTGCGGAATATCCTGACCTAATGCGGATAGTCCGACACTGAGGGGAATACCAACCGCTTGCAACGGTGCTTGCTGAGATAAAGAGTGACTCATGGCTGCATCCCTTGCTCAGGTTGATCACTATTTAAAGTATTTTCAATCGGACTTAAAGTCATGCGATAAGGGACTTGCACATTATCCAACTCAATTGAACTGCCATTTTTCTGGATCTGCAAAATGACTTTCTGCTGAATCAACACCTGCTGCTGATACTCGCCATTTTTAACAGTGACGCCCTGCTGTCCCAAGGTTGCAAATTCAGGATAAGTTGCAAATAAAATATCCCGAACCACAAACTCAAAAGGAAGTAAGCGCATCTGGTCAATGCGTTGCTGTACCTTGACCTGCTGTCCATCAAACTGCAACTGAAACAAGGCTTGTCCTGTCAGTCCAAGACCCACCAGACTAAGCTGCTGTCCCTGCTGCTGCTGATATAGCAAAAAACCAAAGCTCTTGTCTTTCCACTGCACTTCAACTTGATCTTGTCGTTGATATTGCTGCGCAGGCCAATGACTGCTTTGCAGCCCTTGCGCATGCGGTGTCAGCTGACAGCCCGTAAATACTAATACACTACAGCACAATAGGCTGGCCCAAATCCATTGCATATTAAACCTCAAAGGCTTTCTCTTGCGCCACACCATCACGGCAATACTCAGCCAGAGTACTTAAACGGCGCTTGGCATTTTTATGAATTGGGTTGTGATCATCCCATGCATATCCTGCCAAAAGTGAGGAAATCATACGGCGAATTCCGTCATTTTGATGCGTTGCAAATACCACATCCTGAAATTCACCTTCATACCAAGACTCCACATAAGCACGGAACACCTGAATACCTTTACGTAAAGGCATTTCATATTCCTGCATCCAGTCCACTGGTTCACCTTGCAACATACGATCAAGCAAAGGAATCGCCAGACTGGAAGATTTCAGTGCGATGGTTACACCCGAGGAAAATACCGGATCAAGAAACTCTCCCGCATTGCCGAGTAAAGCATAATTACGCCCTGCCAAATGTTTTACATTGGCGGAGTAACCGACCAAAGTACGCACTGGTGTATCAAATTTTGCTTGCTGTAATATCGCAGATAAAGCAGGATCATCTGCCAGAATGCGTTTCAATAATGCTTCTGGCTCATTCTGTGTCACATCTTCCACATGATAATGATCAAAGAAATCCTGTTCTGCCACCACACCAAATGATGCGCGACCATCCGCAAAAGGAATCAGCCAGTACCATGCACGGCGATCTTTTTCATGGACCGTGATCAGAATTTTCTCACGATCGAAATCGGCACGGTCACCAATGCCATCTTCAATATGGGTAAATAAGGCACGACGAACAGGAAAATTTGACGGACTTTCTAATTCTAGAAACTTCGGTAAGATGCGCCCGAATCCACTGGCATCCAATAAAAATCTGGCCTGAATTTGATAGTGTTGTTGTGCTTCATCCATCACTGTCAAAACTGGATGTTCAGTCTCAACATCGACTGCAATCACTTCGTGCCCAAAGCGTATATCAGCACCATAATGCTGTGCCTGCTGAGCCAGTAAATGGTCAAAATCAGCACGGCGAACTTGCCAAGTGGTACCAGGACCTTCACTAAACTTCTCAGTGAAATCATAGTAACTTCGTTTCTCACCACATAGAAATGCAGCACCATTTTTAAACTGGAAAGCATGCTCTTCAACATGCGCACGCACCGTTTCCAATAGTCCCGCTTCTTCCAGAAACACCATACATTGTGGCAATAGCGATTCGCCAATTGAAAAGCGTGGAAAATATTGCTTCTCAATCACCGTCACTGCATAGCCTTTTTGACGAAGTAAGGCTGCGGCTGAACTGCCCGAAGGCCCAGCGCCTATAATCACCACATCTGTGTGTTGTAAAGTACTCATCTCAACCCCTAAAACTTAAATCTTCTAATGCTCTTGTAAGTTCACAATATGTTTTTGATCTGCTGGTGTAAGCAATGTCGCATAAATAAATGAAAAGATGACGCCCAATAAAACAGTTAAACCGAAACAATGAATTGCATAGGTATGACTTAATGATAATAAACCAAAGCCCAATAAGGTCGACATCATACACAAAAACAGTGCCATGCCAACGATCTGGGGATGATCATGTCCATGTCGATAGAAAATCGCATAATCCACGCCAATCCCGATAATCAGGAAAGTTCCCATGATACTAAACAGGTTAATTTCCACACCTAGCCATGCCTGAATGGCAAACGTCGTCAATAACGCCAAACTGACCGGTAGAACCAGCGGCAGGATTGAATGCTTGCCATAGATGATACCCAACCCGATAGCCAAGCTCAGCAAAGCATAAATCAGTAAGTGCTGGGCTTGCTGGCGATGCTGTGCAAAAGCAAGCGAAAGCGTACTGACAGGTTGCTGAAAATCAATATGGGACGATTCCAGTTGCTGCAATATATCGACCTGTTTCACCCCACTGACCATGACCAGACGTTCGGTTGGATTAGGCTGCAAAAATGCCAATGGATGCTGCTGAAAAACCTGCTGTGTCAATAAAGGTTGCTGCTGCAATTGCTGTTGCCACTGCTGCACATCTGCAAACTTTAAACCCATGCTTTCTGCATAGTTTTTCAGTGCGGTTGCTGGAATTTGCTGCAGCAATTTCACATTTTGCTGTTGCTGAGCGAAGGGTGGAATCCATTGTCCCAAAGCCTGAAAGCTTTCAATCTGGCCTTGCGCCTGCAAGTGTTGCAGTTGCTGAACTAATTTTGACTCCTGTTGTTCAAGCTCAGCAGTCGAGTTTGCCCGTACCACAAAATAGTCACTACTTTGCTGTTGCCCAAATAGAGAACGAATATACTGATCTTCCTGTTTCAGCTTGCTGTCCATGCTTTGCAAATTACGAATATCATCATTCGCTTGCAAAGCGAATAGACTGACACCACCGATCACCAGAATAGTTAAAATAAAGCCATAGCGAACTTTCTGATGCTGCTGAAACCATTGTCTCACCTGCCCGATCCAGACCAGACGGCGAATTGCAGGCTGTGCATTTAAAGGCGGTAAGCGTGGCAATAACAAGACACTGGTGATCCAGGCCGCAACCAGACCGACAATCGAAAAGACTGCAATTTGTCTAAAGGCAGGAAATGGCGTGAAACTTAGAAAAATATAAGCCACCACCGTTGTCATTAAGCCCATAAACAAGCTGGGTAACAACGGGGTTAGAATTTTAAAGCCATCCAGCTGACGGTGCTGGGATTGCATCGCCATAAAATAGAAAGAAAAATCGACGCAGACCCCGATTAAACTTGCCCCAAACACCAGCGTCATCAGGTGAATTTCCCCAAACACCAGATGGGTCACTGCAAATGCCAGCAAGCTCCCAGTTGATACAGCGATAAATTCAGTGATGAGTGGACGAAATGAACGGAAACCAAACCAGACCAATAAAATTAATCCAAACGTCGAGCCTAACCCAATGGTTGAAATTTCCTGTTTCGCAGACTGTGTGCCGAAATTAGAAAATAAAATGGTTCCAGTCCAATGTGACTTGACCTTGAGCTGTGCAAGCTGCGGTTTTAGCTGTTCAATCCAGCCTGTGACCTGTTCCTGATAATCGATGTTATAAGGACTGTTCTTTAATTCCAACACCAATAAACGGGATATTTTCTGCTCATCATGAATCGTGGCGAATCCGTCTTCCAACTCGATATGACTTCCCGCCTGATTTACCACATTTAACATATAACGTGGAAATAACAACAACGGATCCTGCTGCAATGAGGACGCGGTAATCGGTATGCCGACACTCATGAGTTGCATCAAGCTTTGCTCAGTCAGTGCTTCATAATCCTGTTGCTGTAAGACCTGCCGATCTTGCTGGCTCAGTAAGCCTGCCCGATGCTGATACAACTGTTTGGAAAATTGTTCTAAATCGAGTTGTGGTTTCAGCGGCTGCCACAAATCACTTTGTTGCAGTTTCTGCTGGAACAGTTGAGTCGCTTGCGCTAAGGCCTGTTGATCTGAGCTCTCTAAAACGACAAAAACTTTCTCATTCAGTTGATCGCTTATATATTTCTGAGTTTGCGCGAGTTCAGGATTTTGCTGTGTTTCAGGCAACAAAGCAAAAATATTGGTCTGGATATGAATATCCTTTTTCAACCATGCCACTGCAAGCGCAAGTCCAACAATGGTTAAAAAAACTAACCAGATGGCAGTAAATTTATTTTGCCAATTGGAAAAGCGCATCTTCAGCAGCCGTGAGTTGGTTCGGTTGAGTATTTTGATTACGGAATAAAATCGTGGTGCTGTTATTGCCCTGTTCCTGAATCACAATTTTATTCACATATTGCTGTCCTTGTGCATCTATTCGCACAAACAGCTTTTTAAATAATCCTGATTTAGGTGTTAAAGCAATATTCCAGCCTGTTGGTCGATAATCCGCTGAAACGACATTAAAATTCTTTGCCAGTGCCTTTTCATCACCAGACATCAACTGTAAAAATAAAGTTGCAACCGAACTATAAGGTGACTGATCAATCTGAATCTGGCTATAGGTTCTCTGTGTTTTCTGGACGAGTTTCTTTTGCGTAACGATCAGATCTGCCTGAACAGGACGCTTAATTTGCCACAGCACGCCATTAGCTTTGGCAAAGGTCAAGGCACCATTAGAAGTAAAGGTTTTATTCAAACTGGCGAGTTTCTTTTGCTGCTCAAAATCAGCACGTACGATGTCACTTTTAGACAGCTGCTTAAAAATCGAAGATACCTGTTCAGTATTGGCAGAAGCAGCCACACTGAAACTGAGCAACAAACTCCAAACAACACTGTGCAGTGCTAACCAGTGACGTTTTTGCAGCAGGCACTGTAAGATATTCGAGAGCAGATTAATCATGATGATGCTCCTTAAATGCATCCCAAGCATTCAAACAGTCCAGTAAAACTTGCGGAGACTGAAAACACATTTCACGATTGGCAATGTTTACCGCAACTTGTGTGGTATAACCCTTGGTTAAGCGGCGTCCAGTTTCTGCATCCAGAATCAAATACTCGATTTTTAAACGATTCTCCCACTCTTTTAAAATGGCACGGACTTTGATTTTCTGTTCAAACTCAATGCCCTGTACATAACGCACATGACTTTCAATCACGGGCCATGCATAGCCTGATGCTCTCATCTGGTTGTAGTTATAATTAAACTGTTCCAGCAACTTACAACGGGCGATTTCAAAATACTTTAAATAATGTCCATGCCAGACCACATTCATGGTATCGACATCATGAAAAGGAATCTCAATGATTACATCTGCCTGCATTGTGCGCTCCTATGCCTTTTCCTGAAACTGATTGAACAATTCAAAGTTGTCGAAACGATCAATGATTTGTTGTAATTCAGTTTGTAATGGACGGTCTTCTTCAAGTAATGCAAAACTTTGTAAGGTCCATTCGACAAAGGCTTTTAAACTTGGACTGAGTTGTGAGACCACACCTTTTAAATGCACCGCCTGTACGCTGGCACAACATAAAGCCGCCAGAACCTGCTGAGTCAAGGTAATCACACGAGTTGCATCCCGTGCTGCAATGGTGCCCATACTCACTTTGTCCTGATTATGGCATTCGGTAGAACGAGAAAAAATAGAGGCCGCTAGCGTATGTTTCAATGCTTCAGCAGTCCAAGCTGACACCCCGATTTGTACCGCTTTAAAACCATGATTTAGTGGCAAGCGGTCTGCACCAGAGCCTGTCAGATTACGCGGCAATCCATGATTCATTTTATGATCAACCAGTTGTGCAATTTGACGATCCATCAGATCCGCAATATTAGCAATCATGATCTTTAAACTATCCATAGCCTGTGCAATATGCCCACCATAGAAGTGTCCACCATGCAGTACCCGTAAGTTCACAGGATCGATCAATGGATTATCGTTACTCGAATTTAATTCATTTTCAATAAACTGGCGTAACCATGTTTTTGAATCTTCAAACACCCCAATAATATGCGGTGCACAACGTAAGGAATAACGATCCTGCAAACGTGGACTTTGATGTGCTGTTTGTACTTCACTATTCAGCCATTCACGTAGTTGCTGTGCAATCAGCTGCTGCCCCTGATGAGGCTTTTGTGCAAAGAGGACTTCATCGAAATGACTTGGATTCCCTTCAAGTGCCAGTACATTTAAGGCTGTAATCAAAGTACTTGCCAATGCCACCTGTTCAGCCTTTTTATAGTTTAAGCAAGCAATCGCCGTCATCACAGCGGTACCATTCATCAGTGCCAACCCTTCTTTGGGACGCAAGATGAGCGGCTGAATTCCTTTCTCGGTATAGACTTGGGCGATCGGCACAACCTTAGCTTGTGCATAGACATCCCGCTCGCCGACCAGAGCACCAGCAATATAAGATAAAGGGGTCAAATCACCACTTGCGCCAACAGAACCTTCCGATGGAATCACAGGAATGATATTTTCATTGAGCATCCAGACCAGACGCTCCAGCAAGGCCAAAGAGACACCTGAATAACCACGCGCCAATGAACAAAGACGTGTTATCACAACCGCACGTGCAGTGATCAGGTCCAGATTTTCACCCAAACCACAGCCATGAAAACGAGACAAATGCAAAGGTAGTTCATTGACCTGATGCATGGGAATTTCAACCAGACAGGAATCGCCATAACCCGTGGTTACACCATAAATCACACCTTCATCAAGCAAGAGTTGATCTAAAAAGTCAGCCCCGCGCTGAATCAATTCACGCCAAGCCGTTGACGTAGGTAAAGCCACTTGCATCTCTTGTCGGGCAACGGCCACCACATCTTCGATACTCAGCGCTTGTTCCCCCACAATCAGAACAGGCTTGACCCTTACTTCAATTTGACTTGCATTCACGTTATTTTGTCCAAAACTGATAAAAATTAAACCATTGATACGGTGCACGTAAGCAATGCTGTTCTAATACGGTGACATAGGATTGTGTGATGTGTTGCATGCTGCTTAAACGGGTTTTACGCGGTAAATCGACCTGTTCAGCAATCAAATGAATATGCACCTGAAAGTTTTGCTGGGCACGATAACAAAACACTGCTAGCACAGGCACTTTGAGTAAATTTGCCAGAATCCATGCACCTTGAGGTAGAGCCGCTTCTCGACCTAAAAACTGTACGCTTTGCACACGATCTGATTGCACAGGGACACGATCTGCGGCCACGATGACCCACTCACCTTGCTGCATTTTTTCCTGCAACAATATGGCAGTTTCAATTCCCAATTCATCGACAGAAATTAAATTCACATCGGCTTTATCATTAATTTTTTTTAAAAACTGGTTAAATTGAGACGCGTGCTTTTGATAGACCAGCACGTTAATTTTTTGTGGATGTTCAGATTTTATCGCACGCAACAATTCAATATTGCCAAAATGCGACACCACAATAATCGTACCTTTCTGATAATGCTGCTGAAAATGCTCATGCCCGAATAACTGTAATTTTTGTTCAGGAATATGACCTAACCAGCCTTCAATTTTATCTAAAATGCATTCGCCGAATTGCATAAAATGCGTATAGCTATTGGTCCAGTTCGGCATCGCTTCAAATGGTGATTGTGTGCCTGCAAACTGATGCAAACGTTGTAAATATTGCAGCGATGCCTTACGTGCAGTCACGGCAAAGAGCCAATACCACATGATAATAAAGTACAGCACGACACGGCATAACCAGCGCCCGCCACAACGATAAAAACCAAGCATCAGCATCAAGGGTAAAAGCCCGCCACGCTCTTTAATATCGTGCCAAGTGCGATCTGTTCTGTGCTGTACCATAAAATTAGTCAGCCTTGATCTTATGCCAGACTAATTTAGGCAAACGAATCAGCATGCCAGCAAATAGTCTTGCATGCGCTTTGCTTAATCCGAGATTATCTCGCCACACATTAAAATGAGAAATGCCATGTTCAGGATAAATCACCTTGGTCGGCACATTTACAAACTGGATATTTTCCCACTTTAACCGTACCAGAATCTCACTATCAAAGCCCATTCGCGGCTGGAATCGAGCTGTGTTCAGGATCGGTATTGTTTGTGCCAATGGATAGATGCGGAAACCGCACATACTGTCTTTAATCTCAAAAGACAGGCTATTCAGCCAGACCCAGAAGTGTGTGACATAACGGCCATAGAGGCGCTTTTTCGGTACAGAAGCATCAAAAACAGGTTGCCCAATTACCATCGCCTGTGGATGCTGTTGCGATAACGCAATAAATTTCGCCACATCGTCCCAACAATGCTGACCATCTGCATCTATTTGCAATACATGGCTCATGCCTCGTTGTGCTGCATGTTGCAGGCCCGTTATCACGGCTTGGCCTTTACCTAAATTTTCTGGATGCTCAACCAAATCGACCAAAGCATTGTGTTGTGCCAGTTGATGCAGAATCGCTGTACAGGCAGCATCACTGCCATCATTAACCAAGATGATCGGATACTGGAACTGGGATAAATGCTGCACCAGATCAGCCAGATAGTGCGGATGATTATAAACAGGAATCACAATGCTATATGTCAACATAACTGCCCCTACACCTCATCAACGGCAAACGAAAGACGGCCAGAAGCCAAAGTCTGTTCTGCAGCAGTCATTTCAAAGCTAATTTTATGCTGTTTTCGCGTTAATTTTAATTGTATCACCGCATAAGGACGTATCAGATTCTGGAACTTGATCTGCTCCAAGCCCTGACACTCATTTAAGTCAGACCAGCTGTTCTTGGCAAACTGCTGAATAAAACTGATCTGCCCAACGCCAGGATAAATCGGTTGATTCGGAAAATGTCCTTTAAAACATTCCAGTTCAGGAGGAAACTCGAGTAAAAGATACTGCTCATCCTGCACCTGCCACTGAGATAAAACCACGGGTTGTAGCATTGGTGCAAAGAGCGCTTTTAAATAGTTTTTATCTCGTTTTGACTGCGCATTTTGTGGAATCTGACTGAGGAAACGCCATTGTCTTGGAATCGCAATGGTTTCAAGCTGAAACTGGAGCTGCTGCTTTAACTTCTTCACAAATGTAGCTTTACCCAGTTCAATCAGTTGCTGCTGAGCCGCTGGTGTAAGCACCACAATGCACGCCAGAATTTGGCGATTCTGATGTTCCGTCACCAAGGCATGACTTTGTTCAACCTCAACCAAAGTATTGATCTGCTGTTCAATGGCATCCAGACTTAAACGCTTTTCTTCGAGCTTGATAATCCGATCCAGTCGTCCCAATAATTTAAATTGCTTCAGATTGATGTCGATCCATTCAGCCGCATCCCCAGTAATGATCCAGCCAGACTCACCAGCATGGTTACTTTGCACCATAAGCTGCGTGGTTGCCGAAATCTGAATCTCAACATTATCAAATGCTGTCCAAGCGGCCTCATCCTGATGACGGTGTGCGATGCCCCCCGTTTCAGAGCTACCCAGAACTTCCACAATCGGTACATTCAAATTCGGACGAATACCTGCATCCAGTTTTCCACCTGAGCTAAAGGTCATTTCACAATGTTTTAAAGCTAAATCCTGACTCCAACGTTTTAATAGCGCAGGACTTGAGATCACATAATTCGTCCAACCCGCTTGAGCTAAGCGCTGCTGTGCCTGAATAACATCTTCCGGGAAAGCCAGTTGTGTATTGAAAAAAGGACGACCCGTTGCCAACGGTAAAAGCAACTTAAACAATAATCCATAGATATGTTGGTGGCTAACCGTCGCAATCGCAGCACTTTTTTTATTGAGCTGAAAACTACTGGTCAAGCCTGAAACTTCATTTAAAAGCTGCTTTAAAGTACGTTCAATCTTTTTTGGTTCCCCTGTTGAGCCAGAGGTGAAAAACATTACTTCCGCCTGATTGAGGAATTCATCCTTTTGTAAGCTCATCAGGTTCGCTTCATATTCACTGCCCTTTAAAGATGCTTGAACAGGTTGACGCTCAAGAAAATGAATATCTTGCTGTAAAAATTGTTGCTCTAAATCACGCACTCGATGCGGCGGTAAAATAATTTTTTTGTTCGCGAGCAAGCCTGCAAAAAACAGAACGCTAAATTGGTAACTGTCCTGCTCCCATAACGCCCAGATATGTTGAGGTAAATTTTGAATAGCCGCTGTCTGTTCAGCAACATCTTGCCAAAAGTCCGCATAAGAAATGGTTTTAAATTCAGCACTAATACAAAACGTTTTCGCTGAATCGGTATCGTTATAAAAGAAGATAGGCATAGTATTTTAAGATATTGTTTGATTTAAACGTTGATGTCTTTTGCGCAAGATAAACTCACCCAATAATAAAATTCCCATCAAAACGTAAGAGATAAAACCATTATAGATCACCCAAAATTTCATTGGTGCAAAGCAGGTTGCCAATGCAATCAGGGCATTGATACTGAAAAATATACACCAGACCACAGTCACTTTACGTGTCCACTGTACCCCCGATGCCGGTAAATCAGGTTCCATCAGACGGGCAAAACGCTCAATCATGGAAGGTGGCTTATATAATGTCAGGGCAAAGATAAGCAAAGCGCCCAAACTCATCCCAACTGGATAAAGCTTTAGCCAGGCATGATCTTTTAAAATCAGACTCAAACCACCACAAATAATGGCCAGTCCAGTCAAAGGTAACATCAAGTCTTTTTTCGCACTGACTAAACGAAGTATACCCAGAACGACGAGTAAACCACTGACCCAGAGAAACTGACCATGCGATAGACTCCATCCGACAATAAAGGGGTATAACACAAAAAATGTGATCACGCCCCCTCTGAACAGATGTTTCATTCAGCCGTCATATTCTGAATGACAACAACCACATCTTGTACTGTTCTGACGGCCTTAAAGTCTTCTGGCTTCACTTGCTTGCCAGTCAGTTCTTTAATTTTCACCACTAAATCCACGGCATCAATACTGTCGACGTCAAGATCTTCATATAAATTTGAATCAAGCTGAATATCGTCAGGCTCAATTTCAAATAAATCCTGCATCCATTCTCTTAATTTTGCCAGCACCTGTTCTTGAGTTAACATCGATCTACTCCTTAAACTGCTTGCTGTGCTTCAACCAAAGCCACTAGACTTTGAACTGATTTAAAATGTTGTTTGGTCTCATCTGACTCGGCATTCAAATGAATGTTGTAACGCTTTTTCAATGCCAAGCCCAACTCTAGAGCATCAATTGAGTCTAAACCTAAACCCTCACCAAAAAGTGGAGCGTCGGTTTCAATATCACTGATGCTAATATCCTCAAGTGCGAGAACATCAATAATCATTTGCTTTAATTCATCAGCAAGATTGCTCATTTTTAGATAACTCATCATTAAAAATTTGATAAAACTGTTGATTCAACTGACGTACCTGCTTAGGGCTAACGTCTGAATCCGCTAATAGGTCTTTGACCTCAATTGCATCGAGTACCTTAATTTCAATATGAAAGGGTTGCGCAGGTACATGATACCATTTTTCATTTTTGGTTAAGGTCGACGGTGTACAACGTATCAATACTGGACGCACTGGCACATTGGCACGGATGGCAATATTTGCAGCACCGCGTTGAAACTCGTTCAGAGATTCGCCTTTTTCCGTGCGGGTCCCTTCAGGAAAGATCAACAATGAAGCTGCGCCCTGCTCTTTTAACCGAACCACGCAATCCTCAATAAACTGCTGCGAACCTGCATTTAGAATATAACCTGCGCTACGGACTGGCCCACGCGTAAAGGGATTTGACCATAATGATTGCTTAACCACACAATTGGCTTGTTGCATCAGACCAATCATCACCACCACATCAATCAAGGTGGGATGATTGGCAATCACCAGTTCTTGGCGACTATTTTGTAATTTTTCCAGCCCTTCTACCGAATAGGTCATGACGCCTAACTTGACCATCATTTCGGTAAAGCCTTTAAAGCTATAACGAATCACTTGCTGCGCACGTTGCTGGCGGATTTGTGGATCACGGCTGGTCACATGAACCAAAGGCGCAACCAATGTTGCAATGCCGATACCGCCTGCACCAAAACTTGCAAAGCTAAATCCTGTGGCGGCAACACGCCAAAAATAATTGGTTTTTTGTTTGATCTGCTTAAGCTTTAACATTTTTTCCATCTCACTACAGACGGGTTTTCTTCTACAGATTGCCAAAATTGGTAAAAAGCCAAACTTTCCATGTGCTCTGAACCAGATAATGCCAGAATCTCTAAATTAGGCTCTTCCAGACTCACAACCGTTGCCAACGAAAATGCTGGAAAATCAGATGCATCACTGTAGAGATCAGGTAAAGCTTGATCATAAGCCACCACCAAAACACGCTTTACTGTGGTGCTGGATTTTAAAATGGCATAGGCTTCAATCAAGGCTTCTGTCCATTCACAACTCAAGCTTGTAGAAGGTGTATCGTCCTGACACAAAATCGAATATAAGCCTGCAATCGCATTATGGACAGAGGTTGAAAATTGTGTAGGTGATGGTGTTTGTTCTTGTAATACATCTTTTAAAATATCTAAAGTTTTTTGCTCATCCCCGTATTTTGAAACCCAGACGATATAATCTGCATGCTTGCCTGCCAAAGCGGTTAATGCGCCATGGAGAGCCATTTTTGCCAATGGAGATAAACGGCGACGTTGCATTGCAGGAATAGCCTCTAGCGCAGCATAGTTTTGCTGTGCATAGGTAAGCTGAGGCTGCGTTAGATGTAATTTAAACATGCAATGCACAATCCAATCTGGTTTAAAAAATAGACAATTTAAGGAAATTTTGCGGTGGCATTATAGCACTAGCACGAAATTTAACAAAAAATTTATTTTCATTATATTTCAATAACTTATGCTTAAATACTTATTGTCAATTTTCTCTGAAGTCTAGCTAAACAAAAAACCTGATTATTAATATTTATTAATAAAACAATAGAACCAAAAAAGCCCAAAGCAAACTTTGGGCTTTTGAGCATTAAGTACGGCTTAACGCTTGAATTTCTTTTCCGCTTTTTTAAATTTCTGAACATAACGACGTTTACGTGCTGCAACGCGTTCATCCACTTGCGACTTACGTCCTTCAAATGGGTTTTCAGAAGTTTTAAAGTCAATACGGACAGGTGTACCTTCAAGCTTATACACTCTACGGAATACATTTTCCAGATAACGACGATAATCCGCTGGTGTCTTATCCACCTTATTACCATGAATGACGATCGTTGGCGGATTTTGTCCGCCCATATGCGCATAACGCATTTTAATACGACGACCACTGATCATTGGCGGCTGATGTGCCTCAGTTGCATCACTTAGAATCTGAGTCAGTTTTGCAGGTGAAACTTTTAAGTTTGCTGACTCATAAGCACGATGGATCGAAGGATAAAGCTCACCCACGCCTGTACCATGTAAAGCTGAAATCAAATGGATTTTTGCCCATGGAATAAAGTCAAAACGGCGTTCAACATCAAGTTTACATTGCTTACGATCATATTCGGTCATGTTGTCCCATTTGTTGATCGCAATAACCATAGCACGGCCCGCTTCGAGCGCATAACCAATCAAATGTAAGTCTTGTTCAACAATCCCTTCACGTGCATCGACAACCACAACCACCACATGCGCATCTTTCATCGCTTGCAAAGTTTTAACGATTGAGAATTTCTCAATCATCTCATCAACCTTACCTTTACGGCGTACACCCGCAGTATCAATCAAGGTGTATTGGCGACCATCACGCTCATAAGGAATATAAATCGAGTCACGCGTTGTACCCGGCTGGTCAAACGCAACAACACGTTCTTCGCCCAGTAAACGGTTGACCAAAGTTGATTTACCAACGTTTGGACGACCAATAATCGCTAAACGCAAACCTGTATTTTTGTTGTGCTCGTCTGGATTTTCATCTTCTGGAACTTCAGCCAACACTTCTTCAAGCATTTGCTGCACACCACGACCATGACTGGCCGCAACCTGCATCGGTTCGCCCATACCGAGCTTATAGAATTCAACTAATGCAGCTTCTGCATGTACACCATCGACCTTGTTAGCAACCAAATGTACTTTCTTGCCTAATGTACGTAGCTCACGAGCAATTTGCTCATCTGAAGCCAATAAGCCAGCACGTGCATCAACGACAAAAACAATGATGTCTGCTTCATGGATTGCAGTTTTTGACTGCTCTGCCATGTAGGAGTCAATGCCACCTTCATTCTCACCAATACCGCCCGTATCTACGACAATGAATGATTTATTTTGATAAACCGCATCGCCATATTTGCGGTCACGAGTTAAACCAGCGAAGTCAGCAACCAAAGCATCACGACTTTTGGTGATTTGGTTAAATAGCGTTGATTTTCCGACGTTTGGACGACCAATGAGCGCAATAACGGGTTTCATAGATTAACCTTGATATAGAGAATAACCTTGAGGTATGAATGATCATAATGGGATCTTGCCGAGTACTCATCCTATTTTGGAATAAGCCGTCGGCTCGACCTACTTTTCTTTCGGGAAAAGTAGGCAAAACCATTGTCATCCGCAAAACTCGTTCATTGTTATCGAGTCTCTTGCCCCATCACAGAAACCACATCTAATCAATGTAGTCCTGTCTCAAACAGTTGCGGATGACGTTTTCGAGTACCATATTTCAGTTAAAATTTGATACCGAACTCAAGTAAATAAAATAAAAATTCGGGGCTTTGATAATCAAACACCCCGATATATGTTTTGTCTAGCAATAGCTAATTGAGCATTTTACCACAAGCTAAGGCAAAATTATCGATTCTGCCAAATGGTTAATACACCTTTTCGAGTGGCAACATAAAGCTGATTGTCAATCACACGTAATGAACGGACTTCACCGCTGGTTTTCGCACGACCGATCAACTTGCCTGATGCTGGATTAATCAGATGAAGTACTCCATCTAAGTCACCAACAACAAGGTTTTGTCCCAACATCACAGGGTTGCTCAACTGACGATTTAACAATTCTTCATTCTGCCAAACCAACTCGCCAGTCGCCAAGCTATACGCGTTTAACTTACCATCGGTTGTGGTCACAAATACTTTATCTTCGGCAACTTCAGCACTGTTGGTACTGCTTGCATCTTCACTCCACACCACACGTTGTGAAGCAAGATCTGTCACGGTTACCTGACCCTGGAAGCTGGTCGTTACAAGGAATTGACCCGCAACCACTGGATCGCCAACCACATCAATCAAACGTTGAATGTCTGAACGACCATCGCTAATCGCAACACGGCGCTGGAAGCGAGGTACACCACTGATAATGTCTAGCGCATACACATAAGCATTTGCAGAACCAATCAACACCGTACGATCATCCAAGCGAACTGGAGCTGGCTGGCCACGTAAACTAAACTGTACGTTTGGCAGTTTATAAGCCCAGACTTGCTGACCCGTTACCGTATCATGTGCAAACACAGTACCATCATTGGCAATGGTAATCACACGACCAGACTGGATCAACGATGGCGACAGAATTGCACCAGACAATTTTGCCGTCCACTTTTGTTCACCTGTGGCCTGATCTAAACCAAATAACTGTCCTTTGCGATTACCGATTACAACAATCCCTTCCCCTGCTTCTACACCCGCAGTCAGTTCTTGTTT
This sequence comes from Acinetobacter sp. NRRL B-65365, assembly GCF_001605865.1. Taxonomy (NCBI): domain Bacteria; kingdom Pseudomonadati; phylum Pseudomonadota; class Gammaproteobacteria; order Moraxellales; family Moraxellaceae; genus Acinetobacter; species Acinetobacter sp. NRRL B-65365. The sequence goes on from NZ_LRPD01000001.1 coordinate 235,520, forward strand.
GGTAATCTTGCTTTTCCAAAGGCGTTCTTTACCTTTGTAAGCAGAAACCTGACCATCAGGGTCAATCGCAAAAATCACACCATTGTCTGTATCCAGTTGCAAGCGCAATGCTTCAGCAGCTTTTGTAGACGAAACACTTTGTGAAAAAACAAGGTTTAAACTTTGTTCTTGCGTGATTTTTGGCAATGGGTTTGGTTTTGCCTCTTTTACTTTATTGCTCGAACATCCAACAAGTAAAGCTGAAGCAATTGCAATTGCCAAAGGAAGTTTTAGTTTATTCTGCATTAAGACTCATCCACTTTGGTATCTAAGATCGGGCGCTCAAACTCAGGATCATCTACTAAAACGCCAACACTTTCGAGTTTAATTTGTAAAAGCTGACGCTCTTGTTTACGCTCGAGCAAGTTATCCCATGCACTTTGATACGCTTTACGAGCAGATTCGTTATCTTTTTTCGCAACAAAAATGTCACCGCGAAGCTCATCAGCAGTGGCCTTGAACGCAGGCTCTGTCACAGCAGATAAAGTTTTTAACGCATCATCAAACTTGTTTTGTGCCAACTGAGCATCAGCCAAACGTAATTTAACAACTTGTAGCAAACCCTCATCTTTCACTTTTGAGTTTTCAACTTTCTTCAAAGCTTTCTCAGCAGCAGCATAGTCTTGCTTTTCATACGCAAGCTTCGCCATGATAAATTGCGTCTGAATCGCTTGAGCAGAATCAGCATCTTCTTTCACAATTTTATCTGCTGCTTCAGATAAGGTTGCAAAGGCATTTGGCTGACCTGTGGCAGCTTTTGCCTCATCCATCAACTTCTGTACCTTCGCTGTCTGGTTCTGAGCTTCAGCAAGGGTCTTTTTTTGCCAGTATTCCCATCCGAAAAAGGCAATCAAGGCAATGAGAATTCCGCTAATGATTGCAGAACCATATTTTTTGGCAAACGACTTTAAACTGTCGAGCTGTTCATCATCACTTAAACTCATGTGATTGTCCTTTTCCTAAATTTTTCAACTTATTGTTTAAATTTTTCGATCAAAAATGGCGTCAGTTCAGTTAAAGCAACTTGTGACTGTTCTGCTGTCGCAAGTTCTTTAATGAGAAGCTGCTGTGATTCCCACTCCCGCTCACCCAAGATCATCGCAAAGATCGCACCAGACTGATCGGCCTTTTTCATTTGGCTTTTCATGCTGCCTTGTGAACCTGTTTTTAAACGAATCGGGCTATTTGCCGCTTCCAACTGATCACGAATCTGTTCAGCCAATACCAAAGCTTTAGCTTGATAAGCAGGCTCAGCCAATAAGAAGATTTCGCAATCACGTACAGCTTTGGCTTGTTCAACTTGCTCGAGTAACAGTAGCAAACGCTCCATTCCCATCGCAAAACCAACCGCAGGGACAGACTGATCTGCTTTACCTTTTAGCTGTCCAACCAAGCCGTCATAGCGACCACCTGCACATACCGTACCTTGTGAACCCAACATGGTGGTGGTCCATTCAAATACGGTTTTGTTGTAGTAGTCCAACCCACGCACTAACTTCTGGTTAATCACAAACTCAATACCAGCATCGGTTAAATATTGCTGTAATTGCTGGAAGTGATTGATTGAATCTTCTTTGAGGAAATCATGCAACTTTGGCGCATTTTCCAGAATCTTTTGCGTTGATTCAACTTTAGAATCCAGAATACGCAATGGATTGGTGGTCAAACGACGTTGAGAGTCTTCATCCAAAGCATCTTTGTGCTGATTTAAAAACTCAACCAATGCTGCACGGTATTCTGCACGCTCGTCGGTTTCACCTAAAGTATTCAACTCAAGTTGAACCTTGTCAGCAACCCCCATACGCTTCCACAGACGTGCTGTGAGTAAAATTAACTCTGCATCGATATCTGGCGTTGCCACACCAAACGTTTCCACACCAAACTGGTGGAACTGACGGTAACGGCCCTTTTGTGGTTTTTCATAACGGAACATTGGTCCCATATACCACACGCGCGGTGTCGCGCCACGCAATAAATTATGTTCAAGCAACGCACGTACACAGCCCGCAGTCCCTTCTGGACGTAAGGTCAGTGATTCAGGCGGATTACCTTTGTCGAAAAAGGTATACATTTCTTTTTCAACGATATCGGTCGCATCGCCAATAGCACGTTTGAATAAACCAGTTTGCTCAACGATCGGTAAGCGGATCTGTTGATAACCATAAGCATCCATTAAAGATGCAAGTTGTTGTTCCAGACTTCTCCAAGCCGCGGTTTGCGTTGGAAGGATGTCATTAAAACCTTTGATAGCGACGATTGAACTCATGATGAACTACGAATAATTTCTTTAGATTTTGCTTCTTCAAGCTCTTGAACACGTTGACGAACCATTGTTTCAATTTCATCAACCAACTGATTTGTGTCAATTAAATGGCTCTTTTCGCCATTACGGTAGACCAGTGAACGAGGAGATGCTCCCACGATCCCTATATCTGCTTCTTTGGCTTCACCTGGACCATTCACTTTACACCCGATGACAGACAAGTCCATCGGAGTACGAATATCTTCTAAACGCTCTTCCAGCGCCTGCATCACCTGAATCACATTGAATTCTTGGCGTGAGCAACTTGGGCAAGCAATAAAGTTAATGCCGTTTGAGCGCAAGCCCAACGATTTTAAAATATCAAAACCGATTTTAATTTCATCTTCTGGCTCGGCCGCAAGCGAAATACGCATGGTATCGCCAATGCCTTCCATCAATAATCCACCAAGCGCAATCGCCGACTTCACCGTACCCGTACGATAAATGCCAGCCTCTGTAACACCGAGGTGCAACGGATTATCAATCTGTTGTGACAATAAGCGGTAAGCGTCCATGGTCAAAAACACATTCGACGCTTTTACGCTGACTTTGAACTCATGAAAATCTAAACGGTCTAGAATATCGATATGACGCATTGCAGACTCAAGCAAGGCCTGCCCTGTCGGCTCACCATATTTTGCTTGCAAGTCTTTTTCCAATGAACCCGCATTTACACCGATACGGATCGAAATGCCATGATGTTTTGCCGCAGCAACCACTTCTCGTACTTTCTGATCTGAACCGATATTGCCGGGGTTAATACGCAAACAATCCGCGCCATAATCCGCGACAGCCAAAGCAATACGATGATCAAAATGAATATCCGCAACCAACGGCACGCTCACACGTTTACGGATTGCACCAAATGCCTCTGCCGCTTCCATTGAAGGAACAGAAACACGCATGATGTCTGCACCAGCATCTGCACAGCGCTGGATTTGCGCCACGGTCGCATCAACATCACAAGTTTCAGTATTCGTCATACTTTGAACACTAATCGGGGCATCACCACCGACATACACTGAACCAACACGGATTTTACGTGTTGGACGGCGTTTAATTGGGTTCACAATCATCGTATAGCTCTACTCTTTGTCATTAACGAGACAAACGGAATTCTGCTTTTCCATTGACGGTATATGGAGACAATGAAATTTGTTCCTGATTTAGCACCAGAGATACAGCGGTCGCATCATCCAAACGAATCTGGAATGGAGACTGACCACTCAAATTCAATGTCGATGCCTGACGACCTGTTGCCAATACTTTACCTGTTGCGTCCACAATATGCACAGAGGTTGGACGGTTAAAGTTCAGGACTAATTGGTCACCAGATGTTGCTGCTGTTGTATTTCCGCTCATTGGCAGAATTTCAACTTCAGAGTTTTTAATCTTTGGTACATCCGCATCATCCTTATGGCTTGATGTCCAATTCTGTACAGCCACGACTGCTAACCATGCCAATAATGCAATAGCCGCCACAATCGCAATGCGTTTTAACCATTTGCGGTTACGTACGCTTTTCGAACCTGATAATTTCCCCATGATTTTAATCGGAGAATTATTCAGGGCATGGCTGGCTTTAAGACCTGTATCATTAACATAAATTTCATCAAAACGCTGAATAATCGCGCTTGCATCCGCATTTAAATGCTTTGCATAAGCACGATAATAACCTTTGATAAAAGTCGCTTCTGGCAATGACTTATAATCATCTTGCTCTAATGCCGTCAAAGTTTTGACAGGCATGTTCAATACGTTTGCAATCTCTTCAATTTCTTTCTTTTGTGCAATACGAATTTGACGCAAATACTCACCAGGTCGTTGAATATTTCCTAACGCAGACGATGGCGAGGTTGAGCCAGTTGGCTGATGTGAATTTGGATTTATTTCCATACGGCCTCAGTACTGTACTGTAATTGCAAATAACGTTGATATTCTGGACTATCAGGAAATAAAGCGCGTAACTGATTGACTAACACTTGCATTCCTAACTGATCCGCATTTGCGCGAGCAATGCGTAAACCAATCCAAAGCGCACGGGCACCTTGGTTTTTCTGACCTACATTACGAACATATTGTTCGTATAGTTGCGATGCATCTCTATTATTTTGTTGCAAATAGAAAATTTCCGCCAACTCTAACATTGAAATTGTTGCGTTTCGATTCGCTTGTAGCGCCTGTTTGAATGATTTTTCAGCATTCGCAACATCGCCAAGTTTTAAATAGATTCGCCCCAAGTTTTCCAGCGACTGAAAACGCTGATCATAACCTAGGGTTGCGCCCGCACGGGTAAATTGCTCAATGGCTTCATTATAGCGTTGCTGCTGGTACAAATATGTACCGTAATTATTACGAGCCTGAGCGTTATCTGGTTCGGTAGAAATAGCGCGCTTAAAATAAGATTCCGCTTTTTCCATATTTGCTGCACTACCTTCTTGTTGCAGCAAGATGCCCATCATCATATTGGCGTTGGCATCTCGGGAATTCAGTTTTAACGCCTGATCAAGCGAACGCTTGGCTGAATCCAGATCACGTGTACGAATATATTCTGCCGCAAGTTGTGTACGAACCTGCACCGCTTTTTCCGGATCTTTTTTTAATGTTGTAGATGGCGTCTGGCAAGCTGTTAAGCCCAGTAAAGTAAACACAACAGCTGTCGCTATAATCGTTTTTGATCGAGTTGTATTCAACGCTTTTTCCCCAAGTTTTATCCTTGTGTGCGCAATATTTCTTGTCGTTGCGCCACTTTCTTTTTCCACTGTTCAGCACGACGAGTACGGTCAGCAACCTGTCCTACCAATTGTCCACACGCCGCATCGATATCATCACCACGTGTCTGACGAATCGTACACACAAATCCGGCATCCGACAAAGTTTTTTGGAACGAAATAATACGGTTACGGCTCGAACGGCCATATGGTGCGTGCGGGAACGGATTAAATGGAATCAGGTTGATTTTACTTGGTAAGTTTTTCAATAATTTTAACAATTGCTGTGCATGCTCAGGTTGGTCATTGACCCCTTCAAGCATCACATATTCAATCGTGACATGGCGACGAGAGCTTTCATTGCCATCTTTGCCCAAATAACGCTGGCAAGCCGCAATCAGTTGCTGTAACGGATATTTTTTATTGATCGGCACCAATTCATTACGCAGCTCATCATTAGGTGCATGCAGTGAAATTGCCAATGCAACATCAATATCCTGCGCCAGTTGATCAATCTTCGGAACGACACCAGAAGTTGATAAGGTCACACGGCGCTTAGACATGCCATAAGCAAAATCATCAAGCATCAACTGCATAGAACTTAGAACAGCATCATAATTGAGTAAAGGTTCGCCCATACCCATCATAACCACATTGGTCACGGTACGTTCACGCTCTGCAACAGGAACATCTTCCATGTAGGAGTAGTTCGCCATCCACAACTGACCAATAATTTCCGCTGGAGTTAAGTCACGCTGGAAACCTTGCTTACCAGTAGAACAGAATGAGCAATCCAGTGCACAACCCACTTGTGAAGAAATACACAAGGTTTTACGCGCGCCAGTTTTATCATCTGCTGGAATCAATACGGTTTCAACCAGCGAACCATCACCATCACCGACACGGAATACCCACTTACGGGTACCATCTTTGGAATAGTTACGATGCACCACTTCAGGCGCTTTAATTTCACAAATTTTTTCTAATTTTTCACGTAATTTTCCTGAGATATTGGTCATCTCAGCAAAATCTGTCACAAAATATTGATGAATCCACTTCATGACCTGACCCGCACGAAACTTTTTTTCGCCCAGATCTTCAAAGAATTTTTCCAGTTCAGCTCGAGACATGCCAAGTAAATTTACTTTATTATCGGCAGCTTGAACGACAGGCGTAGGAACAGACTGTTGTTTTTCATCTAAATTTTCTGATGAAACGACCACTGCAGAACTCATGTATATTTACCTAAACAATATCAGCGCTAAAAAATACTGTGCATTATTTACACAATACAATCTATAAAAAATAAAAAACCAGATAAGTAGTATACCACTTATCTGGCTCGAATACTTTGGATTAACGAGTGCGTGGGCAAATCTCGTTATCAGCAAAGAAGTAAGCGATTTCGCGCTCAGCAGAAGCAACTGAGTCAGAACCGTGAGCAGCGTTTTCGTCAATGCTTACAGCGAAGTCAGCGCGGATTGTGCCTGGAGCAGCTTCTTTAGGGTTAGTCGCGCCCAAGATATCACGGTGAGCAAGAACTGCGTTTTCGCCTTCAAGAACTGAAACAACAACTGGACCAGAAGTCATGAATGCAACAAGGTCAGCAAAGAAACCACGTTCTTTGTGCTCTGCATAGAAACCTTCAGCATCAGCTTGAGAAAGGTGTTTCATTTTAGTTGCAACGATTTTCAAACCTGATTTTTCGAAACGAGCAAAGATGTCGCCGATGTGGTTTTTAGAAACTGCATCTGGTTTTACGATAGATAAAGTACGTTCAATCGCCATGATTGACTCCTATTATGGTTTAAACTAAAAAAATTTGCCGCATTATACCGATGTCATCGCTAATAATCAGCTTGAAAATGCAAAAGTTCAGCGATTTCTGACGAATTTCTAACGAACTTCATCCAGCCAAGCCATTTGAATGGCTTCAAGCAAACCTTCCGTTGATTTAGTAGGGTCATCACTAAAGTCTGGTAAAGCACACACCCATGCATGTAGATCCGTAAATCGAATCCACTGTGGATCGACTTCTGGATGCGCTTCAGTGAGTTCAATCGCAATATCAATCGTATCTGTCCAGCGTAAGCCCATATAACAACCTGAATAAAAGTATGTGATTGAGCGTACTTTAACAAAACACCAGATTTAAGAGATAGTGTTGAAGTGCTAAATTGTCGCTAAAATATTTATATAATGCGTTACAAAATGAGATTAAAGCTCGGTGCCAGCAAAATGATTGCACTTGCAACCGATGCACCAATCACTGCACCCACAATGACATCGCTTGGATAGTGTAGTCCCAGAATCATGCGGGACAATGCGACCAAGATCGTAAACGGTAACATCAGGATCAATAACAACGGCTCAATATAGCCCAATGTGATGGTCACCATAACAGCATGTAGGGTATGACCAGAGGGAAAGCTAAAATGATCTAGTGGTCGCTCTCCCAAGATGATCACCTGATGCACCTGATAAGGTCTTGGACGCGTGGTTTTATTTTTTAAAAATTTATAAATCAAGGTTCCCACTGACCCTGCACCTATCAAATACAAGATCTGCACACCGTACGCCAAACCATGCATTACCCATACCGACAACAACATGACATACCAAAATGGCCCATCGCCCAAACGACTGATTGTCTTAAAAAATAAAGCGACTCGTTGCGACTGTGAAAGATGATTAAGGTAGACACACCCTTTTAAATCGAGATCCAGCATTTTTATTTTTGCATTTTGAAATTTCATACTTTTTCTCCTCTTCAGGATTTAGGTCGTCGTCATGGGAGACTCCTCACGACCTGATAAAATGCGTGTTCTAATTGTTGTACCGGAAACTGCCAACTGCTTTGTTGTACGCTTTCGCTGGCAAGCAATCCCATTTGTCTCAACTGTGGCAGCGCAGGTAAATGACAAATCGATTGAATAAAATCAGTCGTCTCTCCAAGCTGACTCAGCCAGCCTGTCACTTCATGTCTCACATGTTGATGCGCACAGACATAGTCATAGGCAACCACAGGTAGGCCACTGGCAATGGCTTCTAAAACGACGTTCCCAAACGTATCGGCCTGACTTGCAAAGGTAAATACATCGGCACTGGCATAAGCTGCCGAAAGTTCCTTTCCACTCAAGCTCCCCATAAAGATAACATCACTGGATTGCGCCATCTTGCTCAGACGTGTCTGATCTGGCCCTTCTCCAACAATCACGAATTTAATGTTTTTACCTTGTCGTGCCTGTAAAGCATGGAAGCTTTTCACCAACACATCGACTTCTTTTTCAGGTGACAAACGTCCGACATATAGCATGACACGGGTGTCAGCATCAGCGCCCCATTGTTGTCTCAGCTGCTCTGAACGATGTTTCGGTGAAAACTTTTCGGTATCCACACCACGCCCCACCACCACCAAAGGACACGTTACGCCAAAACCGCGTAAGGCCTGCTCTGTATATTGGCTTGGTACGCAGGTCACATCGGTACTGTTATGAAACCATGTTAAGTAACGCTGAATCGGCTTGACCAGAAAAGCCAGATCAAAGAAACGGCTAAAATCATGAAAGGCTGAATGGAAGCCACTAGAAACTGCAACCTTTCGCGATTTTGCGGCCTGCAAAGCGGTTAGACCCAATGGCCCTTCTGTGACGATATGCACCACATCTGGCATAAATTTTTCAAAGGCTTTTGAAACCTTGAGATATTGCGGCCATCCGAATTGTACACTTGGATATTTAGGAATCGGCTGTGACATCACCAGACATTCCTGATCTGGATGGAATTCGGTACATACTGCTTTTTGTGTTGGTCGTACCAGTAAAATTTTATGTCCAAGTCGCTGTAAACCCTGACACAATTGCATCATTGATAAAGCCACACCATTAATTTCTGGGGGCCAGGTTTCAGTCACAATTGCAATTCTGAGACGAGGACGAACTAAATCTTGAAGTTCAGACAATTCATCTTGTTTATTTTTGAGTTGTTTCCTTTTAAAGTAAAATTTAAAATTTTCAGGAAACTCTTGCTTTAATAGAGATGTCGCGTATGTACTCTGCATATCGCCATCCATTTGTGTCGTTATTTTCATGCTTTCAGCTTAAAAGCATTTTTTGACACTTTAATGATCAATGTATGACAGTTTTTTGACAATCTAAAAATAAAAAATGCCCAACCTGAAACTGGGTATTTATACATAACACAATAAATACTTAACCTAAATTTGATCAGAAATATGGTACTCGGAAAGGTCATCAGCAACCTGCGCGATTTAAGCAAGATAATGTTTTTGCGATACATTTGGAATAAATTCCAAAAGTGAACAGGTTTTGCTGATGACAATGGTTTTGCCTACTTTTCCCAAAAGAAAAGTAGGGCGAGCCGCAGGCTGATTCTGTAATCCGATGAGAATTTATCAAGACTCCGTTAAGATAATTTTTTCCCAACAGACTCTAGATAAAAATATTTAGATCAAACTCACACTGCACTTATTCAAGCCAATGGATTATCTACTGCAAAAATCTGCTGATCTTCCAAACGGAAAGCTACCAATTGTTGCCCCCATACACAGCCACCATCTACATTCTGAATTTGAGCATTAATGGTCTTGCCCTGCAAAGCAGCCCAATGTCCAAAAATCAACTGATGCGTTTGTGCTGCCTGACTTTCAAACTCAAACCACGGTTGAAAACCCACTGGCATCGGCGCATCTAGGGCATCTTTAAATTCGAATTCCAAACGCCCTTCTGCATCTGTTAAGCGCATACGGGTCAGATAATTGGTGATGCAACGCAACCGTGCCATGCCTGTCAGCTCATCTGACCAAAGATCAGGTTGAGAACCATACATTTCTGCCAGAAATCCATCTAGTACAGAGAGGTCTTCATGCGCAACAACCTGTTGCACTTCTTGCGCCAATGCAACAGTTTTTTCAGCGCTCCAGATACAAGGCACACCCGCATGCGTAATTAAGGTCTGTTCATTAGGAGACAAACTTAAAGGCTGTTTACGCAACCAATCAATCAGCTCATCGCCATCAATCGCATCAATCACTTCTTGCGTATGATCTTTTTCTTTAGCCTTTTTAAAGCCACGCGCACAGGCAATCAAGGTCAGATCATGATTACCCAATACAGTTGCGGCTGCCCCACGATCGGCCAGCTTTTTAATAAAGCGTAATGCACCCACCGAGTTTTCACCGCGTGCCACAAGATCCCCAGCAAACCATAAAAAGTCTTGGTCTGGATCAAAGCGAATTTCTTTCAGCAAAGTTTTCAGCGCTTCGAAACAGCCTTGCACATCACCAATGACGTAGTTATAGCGCTTAGACATCAAGCCACCATCTGATCAGAAAGAGCCACAAAATCTGCCAGACTTAAAGTTTCTGGACGCGCCATTGGATCAACACCCGCTTTTTCAAAGCCATCTTCTACCAACATGCCTTTTAAGCTATTACGCAAGGTTTTACGGCGTTGAGTAAATACATGTCCCACCAAACGCGCTAACGCTTTCTCATTTTTTGCCACAATAGGTTTGGTTTCGTATGGCTCTAAACGGAAAACTGCTGACGTCACTTTTGGCGGTGGGTTAAATGATCCCGGCGGTACTTCAAATAAGAAAGTGGGTTTGCAGTAATATTGAATCATGACCGACAGACGACCATACTCTTTAGTATTTGGCGTTGCGGTAATACGGTCAACCACTTCTTTTTGCAACATGAAGTGCATATCTTTCACTTTGTCGCCAAACTCCAAGAGATGGAACAACAGTGGTGTTGAAATGTTATAAGGTAAATTCCCCACTACACGTAGTGGACGGCCTTCGTGAAATAGTTGGGTAAAGTCATATTTCAAAGCATCAGCTTCAACAATGGTCAAACGCTCAGGATGCGGTACGCGGCCAGGCAAGCCTGCTGCCAGATCTCGGTCGAGCTCCACCACCGTCAACGCATCACATTCACCGATCAAAGGCGAAGTTAATGCAGCCAAACCTGGACCGATTTCAACAATGTTTTCGCCCGCACGAGGATTCACTGAGCGTACAATTTTGGCAATCACACGTTGATCATGTAAAAAGTTTTGACCAAAACGTTTTCGAGCCTGATGCCCTTCATCTTTAGGGTTTAGGGCATTAATTTGATACATAATAATTCCAACGTGAATAATTTACTCGTTAATCACTGACGAGCTAAATCAAGTGCTAAATCCACTGCAACATGCAAGCTCGATGCTTTTGCCTGTCCAGTGCCTGCAAGAGAGAGTGCTGTACCATGATCGACAGAGGTTCGAATAAATGGCAAGCCTAATGTAATGTTTACTGCTTCACCAAAGCCCTGTGATTTTAACACAGGTAAGCCCTGATCGTGATACATCGCTAAAACGGCATCTGCATCTTTCAGATTTTCAGGCGTAAATAAGGTGTCCGCAGGCAGAGCCAGACTCATATTGACACCCTGCGCGCGATAACCTTCCAACACAGGGTTGATCACTTCAATTTCTTCGCGGCCTAAATATCCGTCTTCGCCAGCATGCGGATTTAAACCACACACCAGAATACGCGGAGCCGCAATTTTAAATTTTGTTATTAAATCGTGGATCAGAATATCAATCACCTGATGCAAACGTTCCGTGGTAATAGCAGCGGGAACATCGCGTAGGGGTAAATGTGTCGTTGCTAAAGCCACCCGTAGCGTTTTCGTTGCCAGCATCATCACCACACGGTCAATACCGGCAAACTCTTGGTAGTATTCTGTATGTCCGCTAAACGCGATGCCTGCCTCATTGATAATGGACTTTTGTACAGGCGCTGTTGCTACACCCACACTTTGTCCAGATATTGCATAATCGGCTGAACGGCGTAATTGTTCTAGTACATAAGCCGCATTAGCAGGATCTAACTGCCCTAAAGCCACTGGGTTTGCCAATGATACATGTTCAACAAAGAGTTGCCCTTTCAAACTGGATTCTGCTTGTCCCTGATAAGCAATCAGCTCAACATCCATACCCAACACTTTAGCGCGCTGCTGTAACATCGGTAGATCAGCAAGGATAACAATCGGCCGCTCATCTACACGTTCTGCCAGACTGAGACAAATATCAGGACCAATGCCTGCAGGTTCACCTGAAGTGACATATAAAGGAAGCATACATACCGCCAATCTTTTGATTCAGTTCTAGTGTAACGAAAATCTAAAAGCAGTATAGCCCTACATTTTTATAATTTAAGTTTAAGGTGCCGAAGCTTTGGTTAAATTCTGTGGTACTAGATTCGATGGGACAAACTCAACCTTACGCGTCCAAGGATTCACTTTGGGTTGTACTTTCTTCTCGGGCTGCACCAAAGCCACTTCATCTTTTTTCTCGCTCACGACGACAGTACTCACAGCCTTCTCAATAGAAGGATTGCTTACACTCTCTTTCTTTTCCAAAGCTTGCATAGTTTGCTGAAGCTGAGGTTCTTTTTTCTCTGCCCCTGTAGTTGCAGCAACTGTATTCACAGGTCGGGTATAAGGCGCAGCAATTGCACCTTGTTTCACGATCGTTTGAGTGGTGGGTTGTTGTATTTGAGTCGTTGGCGTTGAACCCGCAACACTTGAAGCGCCTTGCAAATTCATTTGATCAACAGGGATTTCAATCGCTTTCATTTCCGCAGTAACCGCCATTGCAGGATCGACATGGTCATTGCCACGACTTTCCAGAACTTCAAGTTTACGGCTAGTGCCTTCTTTTGGTTGGAACTCGGAGTAATTGGTGACACTGGTTTGATCTACCCATTTATATAGTCGTCGTGCATTGGTTTGTGTAGAACAAACGCCCACTAATATTGTAACTACAACAATTTTTGTAGAAAGCGACAACTTCATCAAATTCCCCGAGAGAAGAGGTAAATACTTCTATTTATTTCAAATGATTGGTATAAAAATGATAGGTTAAATCCCACCCGCTCTCAAGATAAATAATAGGCGATTCAACTCAGCGCTGATTAGTTCTCAATTCAGTCACATTACAGCAATTTGTGCCTTCTCAGACTAATTTTTCTTGTGTGCATTTATAAACTCATGTAGAATTCGGTCTCCTTTTGTTTGGACAGATTCCACCGTCCAAACCAACTATAATAGGTAGTGGTTTAAATGAAAACTCTCAGCGCTAAGCCAGCTGAAGTTCAACACGACTGGTATGTTGTTGATGCTTCTGGCAAAACTTTAGGTCGCCTTGCGACTGAAATCGCTCGTCGTTTACGCGGTAAGCACAAAACTTCTTATACTCCTCACGTTGACACTGGTGACTACATCGTTGTGATCAATGCTGAACACGTTCAAGTGACTGGTAAAAAAGCGCTTGATAAGAAATACTATCGCCATACTGGTTTCCCTGGTGGTATCCGTGAGACTAACTTCGAGAAGTTAATTGCTCACAAACCTGAAGCTGTTTTAGAAAAAGCTGTTAAAGGTATGTTGCCAAAAGGTCCTCTTGGTTATGCAATGATCAAAAAAATGAAAGTGTACGCTGGTAGCGAGCATCCTCATACTGCTCAACAGCCACAAGTTTTGGACATCTAAGGGATACAGCACATGGCTACTAATTATGGTACAGGTCGCCGTAAGACCGCAACTGCACGTGTTTTCTTATCAGCTGGTACAGGCAAACTCGTAATCAACAATCGTACTTTAGAGCAATATTTCGGTCGTGAAACTGCTCGTATGGTTGTACGTCAGCCTTTAGAGCTTTTAGAAGTTACTGAAAAATTTGACCTTTACATCACTGTTAAAGGTGGTGGTATCGGTGGTCAAGCTGGCGCTATCCGTCACGGTATTACTCGTGCATTGATCGCTGCTGACGAAAACTTAAAACCTGCTCTTCGTCAAGCTGGTTTCGTTACTCGTGATGCTCGTGAAGTTGAACGTAAGAAACTTGGTTTACGTAAAGCTCGTAAACGTCCTCAATTCTCTAAACGTTAATCGTTTTACGAATTGGACAAAAAAACCTCGGATTTTCCGAGGTTTTTTTATTGCCCTAATTTATTACTTCTTTTTAGAACAATCCATGACTGCATCACCTGTGCCATCGGCAGAAGAGAATTCCGTGATCGTACAGCCATTTTCCTGATAGCTTCGAGTGCTTTTGGAAAATTGATGATCTTTCGGAATCGGTGCATTACAAGGTTGCCCCGTTTTTTCATGTACCATCTGGATCGGCCCATCATTATAAATAGTCACCTGACAAGCTTTGACCACATACTGTTTTTTGATGCCACCATATTGTTGACCACTATCATCATCAGCTCCAGCAGCAATCACCGCATCGGCCGCTGCCTCACTCTCTACTGAAGAGATATTGTTCTGTACCACTCCCTGAGGTGAACCCGCACAACCACCTAGTAACAACACACCACACAATACAATCAGGTAATCTCGCTTCATTCTATTTTCTCTCATTGAACTTATTGAATAATAAATCTATTCTGTAAGGCTCATATTATTAATGTTTAAGTGCTTTCCAACGTTAATTTTAGTATTCTAAACAGTCAATCAGAATTTTTTGGATTTATGTCTTTAGAAAATCCCCCAAGCCCTGTCCAAGGCATTACGCTTTATAGTCATGCAGATGATTTCCGCTCACACTGGATTCGTTTTTTGCTTGCTGAAAAACAAATCAAATATCAGCTCATTATCACAGACCATGAAGATGAGGATTTAGCAGACCTCAATCCCTACAATCAGCTCCCGATGTTGATTGAACAAAATCTGAAGCTATTTTCAGCCAATGTCATTGCTGAATATCTGGATGATCGTTATCGCCAGAATAAACTCTATGCCGATGCACCAATGGCCAGAGCAGAACAACGTCAATATATCTGGCGCTTTGAGCAGGACTGGTTCAAACTGGTAGATCACATGCTTAGACATGCCGACAGCCTCGATCTGAAACAAAAACAAAAAGCACAAAAAGAACTCAGGGATACCTTGATTTCACTAACTCCCCTATTTCAACATTTTCCATTTTTTATGTCGGAAACCTTTTCAATTCTGGACTGTATGCTGGCCCCGATCTTCTTGCGCCTGAAAAGTATGGGGATCGAATTACCAGCACAGCATTGCCGACCGATTTTCTTGTATTGTCATCGTATCTTTAGCCGTCCATCTTTCATTAAATCAATGACAGCTCAAGAAAAAAACAGCTACAATGAATTGATTTCTACGATTTAATAAGTTTTTCAATTATGTCAGAGCAAATAACTTTTACGCCTACACGCCCATATCTTGCTCGTGCCATTTATGAATGGATTTGCGATAACCAACTGACGCCTTATTTGTTAGTTGATGCAACACAACCACATACCGATGTTCCCTTACAATTTGTAAAAGATGGGCAAATTGTTTTGAACCTTGCACCACATGCAGTTCACCAACTACACATGAGTAATGACGCAATTACCTTCTCAGCCCGTTTTGGCGGTGTTGCAAAAGAAATTTATGTGCCCATTCGTGCCGTGCTTGGAATTTATGCCAGAGAAAATGGACAAGGTTTATTCTTTGATCCTTCTGAATATGAAGAGATAGAAGAAACTGCTGTGCCAGAAACAGAAGAAACAAAGCAAGAAGCAGAACCAGCGAAAAAGAAACCTTCACTAAGAATTTTAGATTAAGCGAGGATATATACAATGGCATTTGACTTGGTTCAGTATTTTGCTGAACAGATTAAAATTCAAAAACCGCAGCTTTTTAGCCAATATTCTCCAAAAGAAAAGCAATCTTATATTGATGAAGTCAATGTTTTAGCGCTTGGTCAATTGATCAGTCTGTGGAAACAGAATCCCCAGAAACTTTATCAGGAAGTTCAAACCGCTGATCCGCTTTATATACAAGAGATTGCTCGTCACCTGACGACTTCAGCTCATAATCAGTCTGAGCTGAAAGCCACAGAACTCGAAAATAGTCTTTCAGAGGTACTGGCCTTACAATTGGCAGAATTGAAGCAACTCGACCAGACTGGCAGCTTCGGACAGACAGGACTCACTGAGCTATTAATGGGTCAAATCGAGCATTTATCTGGTCAAGCGGAAGATTGGGTATGGTCAACCAACCAACTTACTGAATTACTTGGCTCGAAGCCTGTTGTACAAGAAGAAGTCTCTCTTGAAGCCACCATGCAAGAATTTAATCAGATGGTGAATCAGGCACAACCCGTTGCTCATGATCATCATGACGCCGCAGAGGTTGCGCCACTGGTAACACCAACTTGGGCGTATATCGTTTCTCCTTTAGTGGCATTGGTCATTCTTATATTTTTGTATTGTTCATATTGCCAATTAATCTCGGCTTGATTTTAAACACCTAGATAAAGAAAGAATTAAATTCTTTCTTTATCATTAACTTAATAAAAAATTAATTAAAATTAAAACAACAATTTAATCGACCTAATTAATAGATTTACATTTATTTACAATCAAAACCACATATTAAATCCAAATATTAATGTGAATAAAATCACACTAAAAACCAATTCCCCACCTTAATTAATATTTTTATTTGTTTATCTGACAAAAAATGTCAATTATTAGCATTACTTAAATTTCAATTCATTTAAAGCATGATTGATTTAATAAAAGAGTTTCCTATAATGAGTTTATCTGCTTTTGAAAACCAATCAGAAACAAAAGTAGTGAATATATAAATTCATAAACAAAGATGTATTAGTAGAGATAAAATCATGGCTAAAATTTCATTAGAAAGCTTAACAAATATTGATGGGTTCGTTGCAGCAGCTTTAGTTGATACAGAAAGCGGTTTGGCGCTAGCAACACAAGGTGGGGGGTCACTTGATTTAGAATTAGCAGCTGCAGGTAATACTGAAGTTATCCGTGCGAAACGTCGTGTAGCTAACTCACTGAAACTTAACGATGATATTGAAGACATTCTCATTACATTAGGTAAGGCATATCACTTAATTCGTCCACTAGAAAGCAATGGCAATTTGTTCCTTTATCTTGTTTTAGATCGTACTAAATCAAATCTTGCAATGGCGCGTCACGAACTTAAAACGTTCGAAAAAGAATTAGATTTCGCTTAATTCTTAATTTAAAAATATTTAATATATTAGGTTTCTTGTATATATTTCTGTTTTACTTATTCAAAATAATAAAATAGAAATAATACAAGCACCCTAATATTAGCCTTTAGTATAATGGCTATTTTTTGCAGTCCAATATTTTAAAAACATTAAAGTGATACTATGAATGGACATTGCATTAATATCGCAATTTCAGGTATAAGTTTAAAAGTTTCAGATGAATTAAAAATAGAACTTAGAAAAACCATACCGCACGAGTTTGGCATTAACTGGATCAATATTGCAGATCCCAATATCGACTTATTATTAATAAATGAAAATTTCTTTGAAACCGAAGGCATTCAACGCATTTTAGAACAAAAACAACTTCCCTGCTTAAAAGTTGCTAAAGGAGAAGGCTCACATCATATCGAACAACACAACACCTTATATTTACCTTTTCAGCATACAGATGCATTAAAAAACTGGATTCAGCTTCGATTGCTCAGCTATCTATCGCACCAACAATCTCAACAGCCAAAGACAGAAACCGTTTCAACTCACAATGCAATAAATGCAAAGTATTTAACGGATATGCTCAATCCGGAAAATGCCAGACTTCACCTTTTCGATGATCATGGTACCTTGGCCATTATTGATACACGCAGTCAAATTGCATGGCTAGAACCAACACGGATTCATACAAAAACCAATCACAGCTTTAAATACGAATTTGCAACCACCTCCAATTTCACTAAAGTCTCTCGTAAAGTGGAATATAACTTACAGGACTGGGTCTGGAATCTGTTCTGGCACTCTATGGAGTTCCAACGTCTGGCACCCAATGAAAATGAATATTATAAAATCGAATACTGGCCGCAGCCTGCTCAAAGCGAAGGTCGTAAAACCGCCCTTCTGCTTTCAGCCTGCTTTATACAAGGCGCCCAACTTTATCAAGTTGCAACACAGTTAAAACTTCCAATTCAAACGGTTCAACAATTTATCGCTGCCTGCATGATTTCTAACAACGGCGGCATTATTCCAGCTTCAGAAAGTCATTACCTAAAAACAGAAGCAGACGAACAAACGATTGAACAAAAAGGTTTTTTAAATAAATTTTTCGGCAAAATCAGACGCCGCTTTGGGCTTTAAGGAATGCTATGATTCTCCAACAATATAAAATTGTCTTTGCAGGAAGCATGGGCGCAGGAAAAACAGAAGCTATTAAATCGCTTTCAGAAATTCCTGTGCTTGCGACTGAAGCATTAAATACAGACAGCCAGGCCCACAATAAGATGCAAACTACGGTGGGTATTGATTACGGTGAAATCACGCTGGATGACGGCGTCAAAATCGGCCTGTATGGTACGCCTGGTCAATCACGTTTTGATTTTATCTGGCCTGTGATTTGCCAAGGTGCCTTGGGCGTTATTCTGTTGGTCGACCATAACAGTAAAGTGCCGATTGAAGAACTTGAAGCGTATCTGGAAACATTTAAGGATTACACCCAGAATATTTCGATTGGCATCACGCATGTCGATGAAAACAAAGAGCAATCGACCAGCATCTACCGAGATTGGTTAATTCAGAATGACTATCAATATCCCCTATTTTTTATCGATGCGCGTAAACAAGAGCATATCTTGCTCATGATTGAATCTCTCATTGCAGCATTAGAAGTCAATTTAAAAGCAACAAATTAATTACTTTATAAAAGAGAAGAATTATGTTCAGTATTCCCAGTCAGCAACGTACAGCACCGAAAGAGCTGATCCAGTTTGCCAAGGCACAAGCCAATGATATTCTGATGAATATTCGAGGCGTGGATTATATTATGCTGTGCTCAACGGATGGTTTTGAGTTAGCCGCAATTTATAAGAAGAATCCGTATAACAGTACAAAACTGGCTGCTGTCAGCAGTTCAATTCTGGCAATGGTCACGGCTTTTCTTAATGAAATTCAGCTAACAGGATGCCAAAGTATTACGCTGGATGCTGAAAATGGTAAAGCGATTCTCACCTCTATCCCAGCGCAACATCATCCAATGGTGATGGTGACCTTGAGTAATAAAGATGTACTATTGGGACAACTGCTCTATAGTTTAAAGCAAGCAAGCACAGCCATTTCCGAAGCTGATCAAGCTTAAACGGCTTACCGAACAAATAATCTGGCATGGTGTAGTCCTTGTCAGATTTTTTTCATCTATACACCGTATAATTTAAAACTCTTTTTTTATTTTCGTTTATGAACACTTGTATATTTTAATAACACTACAGCATTTCATACCGATTCCTAATTCCTTCCAAAAATCTCCATAACTATAAATAAGATATGACTTTTCAAACATCAGATAAATGGTCATGAATTTAAATGATTTAGCAACATTTTTTCATTATTATAAATTTCGAACAAATAACGATCATAAATTTTTCATAAATGAATAATTTTAATAATACATCCCATCTTTGTTCAAACAATTAGCACTATGGAGAGAGAAAAATGAAGCTGAAAAGCTTAAAAATCGGCGCAGGGGTTGCGTTGTTTATCTGTGGTTTTTCAAGTCAGCAGGCGATGGCCGATTCCTATGTTTTTGTGACCAATACCACGCCACAAACGGTATCGATACAAGTCAATCAAACTGGAGACTCATTACAGCAAGGCAATGAATGGGCACAGGAAGCCACACAAATTGCGCCTTACGAAACCAAACGTATTTTACGAATGAACCGTTATACAGGGATCAAATCAGGTAAAACCTATAACTTTGATACTGTAGTAACCAGCGGCAATTCACAAGTGACCTTAAAACAAACCATGACTGGCACTTGGTCTGGTAGCAACATTCAGCACGGGATTCAAACGGCGACCACAACATCCCCTTGGTATTCAGATCGTAATGTTCATCGTATCAATACCCCTTATGCAGGCTTATCCGCTCAGGCGGCAGTAAAAGCTGAATATACGGGTGGTTATGATGACTTCCACTACACCATTCACCAAAACACGGTGCAAGAGCCTGTTTCAGCCAGCGCCAATGAACTCAAAGTGCTGACCTATAATATTTATACTCTGCCAATGGTGGCGAGTAAAATCAGTGAACGTCTGGCTGAACTGCCGAAGCATCTGAATGGTTACGATGTGATTATGATGCAAGAAGCATTTGCCTCATCGCGTACAGACATGTTGAACCAACTGGCACAACAATATCCGTATCAAACCCATATTCCTGTCGGTTCTGGTTATAACCTGTTTGACAGTGGTCTGGTGATTGTCAGCCGTTATCCCATCGCGAAAACGGCTCAATTGATTTATCCAGATTGTACAGGAACCGATTGCTTCGCCGATAAAGGTGTGCTGTATGCTGAAATCATTAAAAATGGTAAGGCTTATCATGTGACTTCAACGCATACCGCCTCATTTGATACCGATGAAGCACGCGCCCTACGCCAAGTTCAGTTCAAACAAATCCGCCAATTGGTCAATCAACAAAATATTCCAAGTTTTGATGCCGTATTGATGGGCGGTGATTTTAATGTAAATAAACTACTTTGGCCGCAAGACTATCAAGATATGTTAAGCAATCTGAATGCCACCGCAGCAACCAGCACAGGCTATACCGCTTCGACCTTTGATCCGCGTGTGAATAAATTGGCAGGTGCAGCAGGTTCAGGTGGTTCAACTGTTGAATATCTGGACTATATCGTGGCATCGAATAACCATCGTCAGCCCACTCAGTCCCGTAATGATGTGCGTATCTTGCGTACTACGGCTGACCCGCTATACATGACATGGGATCTCTCAGACCATTTCCCTGTGATGGGCCAATTTAATTACAAGCCATAAACGGAAGAGGGTATGAATAAAAGACTATTGCTGACAATAATAATTGTTGTCGTGGTCTTGGTTGGGATTGTTGTCTGGAAGAGCACCGCCTCTTCCGCTGCAATCCAGCACACCAGATCCACAGTATCTCAGGATTCATCGACACAGATGCGTGATGACAGCATGCCAAATAAAAGCAAGGATGAAATTTTTCAGGACTCGCTCTTAAAGCAAATCAAGAATTTACAGCAGCAACCTGGCAATATCACTCAGTTTCTCAATGACTTTAAGGCCAACTGCCCTGTATCTGACTGTAATGCTGCTTTGGCAAAAGCCTTAGCCCATTATCCTGATCAAAAGTTTGCACAACTGGTCGCGAATCTACTCAAACGTTTGCCTGAGTATGAGCAGCAGATGCAAAGTACGGTGCTATCCACCTCTTTATCACCGAAAGAGCGTTTTGATCGCTTATGGAAACTGAGAGAGCAGACTTTGGGAAAAGCAGAAACCATGCTTGGTTTTGGGCAAGAGCGCAGTTATGCGGAATATCGTTTTGCCTATAATGATTTGGCTCAGAATCAAAAACTCAGCGCTGAACAACGTTTAAAAGCCTTTGAACAATTGCAGCAACAATATCCTGATGCAACTGAGCAGGAAGGCAAGATCGGACAATATAAACAAGCCTTAAATTTGATTCAGCAAGGCCAACAAAATACTACTGAAACTGAACGCTTAAAGCAACAATTACAACAGCAATATTTAACAGAGCAGGAACGCCAAGAGGTTCAGCAAAGAGAACGACGCGAAGCTCAGCAACAGCAGCAAGTTGATCAATATCAGCAAGCCTTGCAGCAGCTACAACAAGAGATGGAACCATTAAAAGCACAACTCTCAGAGACAGAATGGCAAAAACAGTATCAGAGTCGTTTAGAGAGTCTACGCTTAAAAATGTTCCCCTAAATCGATCGAACCCAAGCGATCGCTGATCGTAAGGGTTCAATCAACGGATTCAGCTAAAGTAATGAAACATTTAATAATTGCTGACGTTTTTTCACCTGCTGCCCAACCTGACCAATCAGTTCTTCGACTACACCATCAACATCGGATTTGATCTGTTGTTGAATTTTCATGGCTTCGAGCACCAATAGAGTTTGTCCTTTCACTACCTGATCGCCGACATTGACCAACAGATTCACAATCGCCCCATCCATCGGTGCTCGGATTTTTCCATCACCAACAACTTCTGCGGCTTCAGGTGCTGCATAGGTAATATTCTCAATCACCACATTGCCATTGCCTACATCTAAATACAGCTGATCTTGATCAAATACATAAGCCAGCTTACGGCGAACGCCATCACAGCAATAAACAATCTCTTCACCATTGATGCTTATAATGTTGATCGTTGCCTGTTGGTCACATAATTCAACTTTGACCTGCTGCTGATCATTTTGTACATATAGCAATAACTGTTGATCTGCATATTTCAGTTTCAACGGAAATGGCAACGCGACACCTGTTTGCCAAGCCACTTGCTGCTGATTTTGTTGAGTAAATAGTGCTGCTGCCACCGCAAGTGTTTCAATCTTTAAGCTTTGTTGATGTAGACTAATATCATCCTGAAAATGCTGCTGAATAAAGGCAGTATTGGTATCCCCAGCGACAATAATCGGATGACGCAATAAATTGCTCAGGAATTGTTTATTACTATTCACGCCCAACAAGACACAATCATCAACGGCGCGAGCGAGCAATCGAATCGCATCCTGACGAGTCTTACCATAAGCAATGACCTTGGCCACCATCGGATCATAGAATGGACTAATTTCACCTTGTTCTAACATGCCGTGGTCAATACGGACATTCGGCAACATACCATCAGCACCCGCAGGCTGCCAACGCAGCACTTTACCTGTTTGTGGCAAGAAATCCTGTCGTGGATCTTCGGCATAAAGACGCACTTCAATCGCATGCCCATTTAGTGTCAGTTCATGTTGCTGCAAAGCTAAAGTTTCACCATTGGCAATCCGAAGCTGCCATTCCACCAAATCTAGCCCTGTGATCATTTCCGTAACGGGGTGCTCGACTTGCAAACGGGTATTCATTTCCAGAAAATAGAACTCACCCGATTGATCCAGCAAGAACTCAACTGTACCAGCCCCGACATAATCACAAGCTTTGGCCGCAGCAACGGCCGCCTCCCCCATTTGCTGACGAAGTTCAGGCGTCATCACAGGACAAGGGGCTTCTTCGACCACCTTTTGGTGACGACGCTGGATTGAACAATCACGTTCAAACAAATACACATAATTGCCATGCGTATCACCAAAGACCTGAATCTCGACATGGCGTGGGGCAATCACGGCTTTCTCTAAAATCAGCTCACCTGAACCAAAGGCATTTTCTGCCTCTGAACGTGCTGTTTTTAAGGCATCCAATACATCCGAAGCCTGATGGACCAAGCGCATGCCACGTCCACCACCACCTGCCGAAGCCTTGACCATTAAAGGATAACCAATCTTCTCTGCCTGTTCAGCTAGATAATCAATATCCTGCTGATCACCTTCATAACCGGGCACACAAGGTACTCCAGCTTGAATCATGGCAATTTTAGACAGACGCTTACTGCCCATTAATTCGATCGCAGCCGCTGTTGGTCCAATAAATGTAATACCATGATCAAGACAAGCCTGAGCAAAGTCAGTATTTTCAGACAGGAAACCATAACCAGGATGTACCGCATTCGCACCTGTCTTTTGGCACGCTTCAATAATATTGGCAATCGATAAATAAGATTCTGAAACTTTAGAAGCACCGATATAAACCGCCTCATCTGCCAGCTGGACATGGCGTGCATTGGCATCGGCATCTGAATACACGGCAACCGTTTGATAGCCCATCGCTTTGGCCGTTTGCATGACACGAACGGCGATTTCACCACGGTTTGCCACTAATACTTTTGAAAATTTCATTATTTAATCCCTCAAAGCACCGTATTTATATGGTTTTGACCGATACGGTACGCAAAGTCATACTTTGCTCTTTTACTGCTCAGTCCAGTTTGGCAAACGTTTTTGAATAAAAGCCATCGTTCCTTCTTGTCCTTCTGCACCACCGACTGCTTGTGCAAATTGTTGTGCAGCATCATCCAGCAGAGAAGTTAAAGGTTCATTGAGCGTTCGATGTAATAAAGCTTTGGTGGCACGAGAAGCCAAAGGTGCAGCACGTTTAATCTGTTGAATCGTCTCAGCAAGCTGCTGTTCCAGTTCAGCGTCATTCTGCGCCAACTGATGAATCATCCCTAAATTCAAAGCAGCATGACCATCAAAACGTAAACCTAATAAAGCCAAACGACGCGCTTGAGTCAGACCAATCCGCTTCACCACAAAAGGCGCAATTTGCGCGGGTAAGATACCTAAGCCTGTTTCAGGTAGGCCAAACTGAGCGGTATCACGGCTGATGGCAATATCTGAAACACAAGCCAGACCAAAACCACCACCAAGCACCGCCCCTTCCAGTACAGCAACAACGGTCTGGGGTGCTTGGTCAACCTGTTCGATCATGGCACCAAAACGGCGGTTAAAATCGACGTAGGGTTGCAAACTGCCACTATTTGCAGCTTCAACACGTAAGCTCGCCATATCCTTAATGTCACCACCTGCACAGAAATGCCCGCCCTTACCACGCAGAATGACAGCGCGAATTGATGAATCATCCGCAATCTGGCTAAACACCTGTTGAATGGCAGTGACCATATTCAAGCTCATAGCATTACGGCTTTCAGGACGATTTAGCCATAAGGTTAAAATGCTACCTTGTTGCTCTAGTTCAATGCTGTCATCAATATTCAAGTCTGCAAGAGAAGTTGAAAGCCCCATCTTTCGTCTCCTAGTTTTTCTGCTTTTTAGGCAAAATATCCATCAACTTACAGATAATCCCCAACATAATCTCATCTGCACCGCCGCCAATTGAACCTAAACGACCATCACGGAATAGTTGTGATGCTGGGTTATCCCACATAAAGCCATTACCACCCCAATATTGCAGACAGCTATCCGCCACTTCACGGCTTAAACGACCTGCTTTCAGCTTCGCCATTGAGGCCATCATGGTGACATTTTCACCTGCGATATGCTGTTCACAGGCTTGATAAGTTAATGCGCGTAAAGCTTCCACTTCGGTCATCAACTCAGCAAAACGGAAATGCACATATTGATTGTTAATCAAGGGCTGACCAAAGGTGGTACGTTCTTTAGTATAATCAATAGTTTGCTGAATGACTTTTTCCATGCCACCCACCGCATTGGCGCAAGCCCACATCCGTTCTTCTTGGAACTGCATCATTTGCATCATAAAGCCCATGCCTTCTGCACCCACAAGGTTGCGTTGCGGTACACGAACATTATCGAAATAGACCTGTGCAGTGGTGGTTGAACGCATGCCCAATTTATTCAAGGGTTCTGAAAAGCTAATCCCTGCCGTTTTTGCTGGCACAATAATCATGGATTTATTGACGTGTGGCTTATCATCAGAGGTATTGGCAAGTAAACAGAAGAAATCTGCTTGTAATGAGTTG
Organism: Acinetobacter sp. NRRL B-65365; assembly: GCF_001605865.1. NCBI lineage: Bacteria > Pseudomonadati > Pseudomonadota > Gammaproteobacteria > Moraxellales > Moraxellaceae > Acinetobacter > Acinetobacter sp. NRRL B-65365. The sequence goes on from NZ_LRPD01000001.1 coordinate 261,017, forward strand.
GTGATCCACATCTTGCTGCCGTTAATCACATAGTCATCGCCATCTTTTTTTGCTGTGGTTTTAATGGCTGCCACATCAGAACCCGCATGCACTTCGGATACCGCAATCGACGCGACATATTCACCACGAATCGCAGGATTTAAAAACTCATCTCGTAGTTCTTTGCTACCAAAACGAGCTAGTGCAGGCGTTGCCATATCGGTTTGTACGCCAATCGCGAGGGGTACACCACCACAAGCAGCGCGGCCTAGCTCCTCTGCCACTACGAGATTATAAGAATAGTCGAGCCCTAAACCACCATTTTCTTCAGGCTTGCAAATCCCCAATAAACCTAAATCCCCCATTTTCTTAAACACATCATGAATCGGGAAACGCCCTGCCTCCTCCCATTCTGGGATAAATGGATTTAATTCATTTTCAACAAACTGGCGTGTGGTACGGCGTAAAGCATCATGTTCTGCGGTAAATTTCATTGTTTTTGTTCCTTAAAAATTGTTTTCCCCCTCTCCCTAACCCTCTCCCCAAAAGGGCGAGGGAATCCCTTCTCCCTCAGGGAGAAGGCTAGGATGAGGGTGTTAAAAATTAAAATCTCGACACACCAAATCGTGTTGGATTTAACTCACGTTGTTGTGCTTCAAAAATGGTTTGTAATAAGAAAATCAGTACTTTTCGGGTATCTCTCGGATCGATAATTCCATCGTCATGGAGCATTGCGGTATTGAATAAAGCCGTCGACTGCTGTTCCAGTTTCATTGCTGTACTTTGTTCCAGGAAATCCAGCATCTGCGGATTCGGTTCCATCCCTGATGCTTTCTGTTTACCCTCAGCCACGATACGCAATACCTTACCTGCTTGTGCCGCACCCATTACTGCCACATGCGAATTTGGCCATGCAAAGATAAATTGTGGCGACAAACTGCGTCCACACATCGCATAGTTGCCTGCCCCATAAGAACCCGCAACCACAATCGAGATTTTTGGCACCGTCGCATTAGCGACTGCCTGAATCAGTTTAGAACCATGCTTGATAATACCGTTCTGCTCTGCATCCGTTCCGACCATAAAACCTGTGGTATTGTGCAGGAATAAAAGCGGTCTCTGAGTCTGTTCACACAGATGAATAAATTGCGCCGTTTTAGCCGCACCCTGCGGGGTAATGGGACCATTATTGGTAATGATGCCAATATGCAAACCACCTATTTTTGCCCAACCGCAAACAGTTAAAGCATCATATTCCTGTTTAAATTCCAGAAAGTCTGAATCATCGATAATCCGTGCAATGATTTCCTTCATATCAAAAGGTTGCTTCGGATCTTGAGGAATAATGCCTAACAATTCCTCCGCAGCATAACGTGGTTCTTTATAATTCTGATTCGATTGCGCAGTTTGTTCCTTCCAGTTCAGATGCTCAAAAATCTCACGCGCCAAACGAATACCATCCGCATCATTCTCGGCCAGATATTCAGCCACGCCTGAAACTTGAGTATGCATTTCTGCACCACCCAGCTCTTCAGCCGTTGCAACCTCACCTGTTGCTGCCAATAACAGTGGTGGTCCAGCCAATAACATTTCTGTCTGTTTGCGTACGGCAATCACATAATCAGATAAACCTGGCTGATAAGCACCACCCGCGGTGGCATTACCATGCACTACCGCAACTTGTGGAATTCCCGCAGCAGACAATCGTGCCTGATTGGCAAAGGTCATACCGCCATAGGTAAACACTTCCGCAGCATAGTTCAGGTTAGCCCCACCACTTTCAGTCAAGGTGACCATTGGCAGCTTTTGCTCTAATGCGATCTTTTGCAGGCGGAGGGTTTTATGTACTCCCATCGGTGACATGGTGCCACCTTTGATCGCACTATTACTGGCAGAAACCAGCGCACGTACACCACTGACAAAACCAATGCCAGCGATCACCCCCCCACCAGCCTCGGAGCCATCTTTATCATCATGCATGTTGTAGCCAACCAAACCACACAGCTCGACAAAAGGTGAATCCGCATCTAATAACAGTCGAATACGCTCATGGGGCAAAATTTTGCCTTTCTTATCAAACTTGGGTTTTGCCGCATAAGATTTATCGATGCTTTTTTGCTGCACCGCACGCACTTCAGCCAGCTGCGTTAATAACGCCTCTCGATTTTGCTCATATTGCTCACTACCCACTGCAATTTCAGATTGGAGAATGCTCATATTTATTCTCCATCTGTTTTGAATATGTCTGGAATAAAAGCACGATGGAAACCATTAAAGGCTTCATTATTGGTCGCATCTGCCAATGGATACATGCGTGTGCCTTGTGAAGCAGCTCCATCGATGCGGAGTGTTACCCCTGATACAAAAGCAGCAGCATCGGAGAGTAAATAACAAATCGCAGAAGAAATTTCTGACTCTGTACCCATACGTTTTAACGGGACATTGCTCGCCAGACTTGGAATAATCACTTTGGCAAAATCACCACTATAGTTATCCATGCCCGAAGAAATAATCCAGCCAGGTGCGACCGCATTGACACGCACACCTGACTTCCCCCATTCAACCGAAGCAGTTTTGGTGAGGTTATCGACACCTGAACGTGCTGCACCTGAATGGCCCATACCCGGCATACCGCCCCACATATCTGCGGTCATGTTGACAATGCTGCCACCATGTTTTGCCATCCACTGATTATAGGCTTCACGCATCAAGTAGAAGGTTGAATGCAGGTTATTACGAACCACCGCATCAAAACCATTGGCAGAAATATTTTCAAGCGCAGAAGGAAATTGTCCTCCTGCGTTATTCACTAAACCATCGAGTTTGCCGAATTTTTCAATGACTTCAGCAATCATGTTTTTAACTTGTTCTTCATCACGGTTATCACAGACGATGAAATGAACTTTGCCGCCATCTTCCAGAATTTCCTGACTGACCTTTTCTAATTTTTCAACTTTACGTCCCGTAATCACAACTTGCGCACCTAAGGATGCCAACTCATGTGCCGTACAGCGGCCAATCCCTGAACCACCGCCTGTCACGATAATCACTTTGTCAGCAAATGCATCTGCCCTAAAAATTGATTGATAACCCATGTTTACATCCTTACTTATTTTTCTAACAGTTGTGCTGGTACTTTCACCGGCATATCCAATAATTGCTGTGCAAAAGCTTTACCTTGTGGATCGATCCGCAAGCTGGCAATCCCACCACCACCCAAAGCATTTTCCAGCATGAAATTCAGCGCATGCATCTCAGGTAATTCATAACGAATCACTTTTGATTTTTCAAGATCTAAAACATGCTGCATATACGCGGCAACATTGGCTTCAGTCAGTGCTGCACGAATCCAAGGTAAATATTCCGCTTGGCGTGCAATCACCCCGATATTGCTATGATTCCCCTTATCGCCACTGCGTGCATGCGCCACCTCAATCAAAGGCACTTCAACTTCATCACCTTGATAGGTTGCCACTTCACCAACGGGATGTAGCTCGACAGTTGGTGCCTTTTGCCCCGTAGGAATCTGTACAGGGTAACGCTGTCCCGCAAAATCGACTTCGACTTTCAGTTGATCTTTATCAATCAAAAATGAAAATAATTTCACTACTGCCGATGCTTTAGGACGGCCTCCGACAATCCCTGCCAATGCAGGTGCCATGCCCGTTGAAGCTTGGGCAATTTCAGAAGCAAAGAACATACAAGCTTCTTTAAACAGATGTTTGACCGCGATTTTGACCACGACTTCACGGCTGTCTTTGATTCGGGCGTGTGTGCCATAGGTACTTTCAATCCCGAGAATCTCGACTGACTTTTCACTAAACGGAGGGACTGATCGTAACGCCAATACCCGTTCACATTTATTCAGAATGGCATCGGCAATCATTTGGGCTTTTTCTGATGCTTCACGACCAGCAATTAAGAAACTGACTAAAACTCGGTAGCCATCAGCATATGTGGCACTGACTTTATATTGTTGAGTTGGTGCACGACCTGTGGCACCAGTCACCTTGACTCGATGTTCGCCCACCTGTTCTAAATGGACTTGACTAAAATCAGCAATCACATCAGGTAAAAGATAGGCTTGCGGATTGCCAATCTCATAGACAATTTGCTCTGCTACAGTCGCACTTGAAACAAGCCCACCTGTCCCTTTCGGCTTGGTCACGATGAATGATGCATCAGCACTGACCTCTACGATTGGAAAGCCCATATTGTCAAAGCCTTGAACTAGACGCCAATCAGTAAAATTTCCACCTGTACATTGCGCACCGCATTCAATCACATGCCCTGCCAATGAGCCTTGTGCTAACTTGTCATAATCCTCAAGTGACCATTTATACTCATGCAATAATGGTGCAAGCACAACCGCTGAATCGACCACACGACCTGTAATCACAATATCTGCTCCTAAGTCGAGCGCATCGCGAATCGCAACAGCGCCTAAATAGGCATTGCTACTGGCAACATGTGCAGGCAAGGCATCGCCATTAAACATTTCTTGAATATCTTGTTTTAATAATTCGGCATGCTTGGGTAATACATCATCTCCCAATACCACAGCAACTTTTAAATCCAAGCCTCTTTCATCAATGATTTTCTGTAAGGCATCACGACAAGCCAGCGGATTTACCCCACCTGCATTACTAATCACTTTAATTTTTTTCTCAGCAATTTTATTGATCAGTGGCGACATGACACGACTGACAAAATCCAGTGCATAACCATGACTTGGGTCCATCATCATCGCCTTCGCCATAATCGACATGGTAATCTCAGACAGATAATCAAAGACCAGATAATCAATATCACTTAGGTGTACCAACTGAAATGCAGCGGTATTGGTATCGCCCCAGAACCCTGATGCACACCCGATTTTGACTACCCTCTGGTCATCCTGTTTGACACTTGTCATGCGCTTTCTCATTGTTATTGCTAAAAACGCCTTAACATTACCAAGCAAGTGCTTGGTTTGTAAAGTGCATAATGCTATGCTGTATTGGCAAAAACAGTCAAACGCAAGCAACTGCTTGTTATAAAAAGATAAGACAATGCATCAGATGAATTTTGTTACAATGTACCTCAGCTTAAATAGGATAGACGGATAGGCATGATCGCAACTTCAATTGAACAAATCCCCAAAATTGTTTGTTTTGATGACAGTCCTCGTGGACGTTTATTGCAAGGTGCGGCCTATCTTTTTTATAAGCAGGGTTATGACAAAACCACGGTTCGTCAACTCGGTGAGTTTATTGGAATTCAATCTGGCAGCTTATTTCACCACTTTAAAAGTAAAGATGAAATTCTGGCGACAGTGATGGAACAAACCATCATTTATAACTTTGCCCGCTTAAAAGAAGCGGCTGAACGCTCAAGCGATCCTGAACAGCAATTACGCCACCTCATCAAAGCTGAATTATTATCAATTGCTGGTGATACAGGTGCGGCTATGGCGGTACTTGTACATGAGTGGTTTGCGCTATCAAAGGAAAAACAAGACTACCTTCTAAAAATGCGTAATGAATATGAGCAAGTTTGGCTGGATGTGATTGAAAAATTACGTGCTCAAGGCAAAGTGAAACACGATGCTTTTATTTGGCGTCGTCTGCTCGGTGGCTCGATTTCTTGGACGGTGACATGGTACAAACCCGAGGGTAAAGTCAAAATTGATGAGTTGACTGAAATGGTTTGGGAAATGGCTGTGAAATAATGGGTTATCGAATGCATCCTAAACAAATTGAAAATATATTTTCTTTAACGCCTAAACAACGTTATGAGCATTTTGTTTCAAAAGTATGTGACTGGGAAGAACTCTGGATATTAGAAGATGAACAGGCAAATTATCTTATCCTTACACCTCAAGAAAATTTAGAATACTTACCTGTATGGCCACATGCTGACTACGCGGCCTCCTTCCTTGAAGTTTATCCTTCTTTCACACCAACTAAAGTCGATCTGAATAATTTTATCGAAAAATGGTTACAGATTCTAAATGATGATGGTATAAAAATTGGGGTTCTACCAAATTTAGATATTTCTGTTTGGATTATAGATCCACTCGACTTAAAAGAAGAGTTAGAAAATGAGTTAAAGCAATACAAATAAGCCAAATATAGAAAGAAGAGAATGCAGCATATTTATTTACGTAAGCCTCAACTCACTGATTTAGCCGAAATTAAACATGCATACTCAAATAGTATTCATCTACATCAGCCGTGGACCTATCCGCCAACTGATTTTGAACACTATCTCGCTCAAGAACATCGTTATTTTGTCTGCTTGAAAGAAAATCATGCCATTGTTGGCACCTTTAATATCTCGAATATTATTCGTGGTTATTTCCATTCTGCTTATTTAGGTTATGAAGCTTTTTCTCCTTATGCAAGGCAAGGCTATATGCGACAAGGGCTACAACTGGTTTTAAAAGAAGCATTTCAAACCCTGAATCTACATCGACTAGAAGCCAATATTCAACCAGACAATCTACCCTCTATTCGCCTTGTCGCAAATGCTGGTTTTATAAAAGAAGGCTTCTCCCGCCAGTATCTACGAGTCGGTGGAAAAGAATGGAAAGATCATGAACGTTGGGCAATTTTAAATTCGGATTGGACAGATACGAAATATCAAGCCTTTTAATCGTTGAGATATCTGATGTATTCAGTTAGAAATAAGCTGATGCCAATTCTTTAGCCGAAAATATATGCAACGCATAATCTTGATTTTACTTTCCAGCCTAATTCTCGGCTGTACTGATGATAGAGTGACAACCAAGTTTACAGATTTGCAGCATGCGAAAGCTGAACATGCATTTGAACGTGGTTGGTTACCTCCAATTTTACCACCGAGCACAAAAAATATTATTGAAATAAATGATTTAGATCTAAGCAGAGGTGATGGCTCTTTTACCTTTTCATCAACAGATCTCAACTATTTTAGCGCTCAAGGTGCCATCCCAATTAAAATCAATAATGCGACCCGAGGTAAAAAGAAAGAAATGCAGGATCAGGGATTCCAGTTTTTGGTCTATGCTCAGGGTTCATCGATTTGGTATATCGCAGTTCATCCTGAGGGAAAAGGAGCTTATTGGATTGAACCCATACAATAAGCTCCTAGCGATCAGTTTAATAACCCAATTGTTTACTAATTAAATCTTTCATAATTTCTTCTGCGCCACCACCAATCATATTTACCTTCACTTCACGGTAAATACGTTCGGATTTAGTACCGCGCATAAAGCCCATTCCACCTAACGTCTGTACTGCCGCATCTGCACAGAATTGCATGGTTTGAGTAGCAACATTCTTCAGCATACAAATCTGGGCAATTAGTTCACTGCCTTGCAATTCTGGCTTACCCAAGCGATAAGCAGTATCCTCGAGTAAAGCACGGGTTGCAGTCAATCGAGTTGCCATATCTACCAGCTTATGACGCATCACCTGATGATCAACCAACCTCTTGCCAAAGGTTTGACGTTGCTGTGCCCAATCCAGTGCCTCTTCATAGCAAGTCAAAGCAAAGCCATAACTACTAGCTGCAAGGAAAAAACGCTCCATATTGAAGTTATTCATAATCACCAGAAAGCCCATATTCTCAGGGCCTAACAAATTGCTTGCTGGCACTTTAACGTTATCAAAATGCAAATGCGCGGTATCTGATGCCCACCACCCCATTTTGTCCAGTTTCGTTTTGCTGATCCCTTCACTATGGGCATCAATCAACAGCATGGATATACCGTTTGCCCCTTTCGCATTTGGATCAGTACGCACTGCCACTGAATAATAATCTGCTCGCATCCCTGAAGTGATAAAGGTCTTTTCTCCACTTACCAGAAAATAATCGCCGTCTCGGACAGCTTTGGTTTTAAGTGCTGCCACATCCGACCCACCACCAGGCTCCGTAATCGCTAATGCCGAGATCTTTTCACCTGATAAAATCTGTGGAAGTACGTGAGATTTTACCTCTTCATTTGCAAAATGCTGGATCGGTGGCGCGCCAATCGTATGTGAAAGTAAAGAAGCAGCTAAACCACCTGATGCACATTTTGCCAGCTCAATAGAAGCTAACAGGGTATAAAATGCATCTGTTCCCGCAACCCCACCATATTGCTCTTCAAACCCGAGTCCCAACAAACCAATATCTGCGGCTTTCTTATAAAGCTCTCTGGGAAAAGTCTCACTTTCATCCCACTCATTGATAAAAGGTGAAATCTCTTTTTCTACGAAACGTCGAATACTCTTGGAAAATTCAAGATGCTGCTCGTTATAGTACAAAGGATTAAGGTGCATATCTGCTTCCTAGCAATTATTCATCATTGTTTATTGAATGAGCACTAAAGTAGCAAAACCAGAAAAACCAAGCAAGCGCTTGGCAAAATTAAAAGTTAAAAAATACTTAGAAAAGCCAGTGAAAACGAGAAAACTATATTGTTAATCGGCCGCGAAAGCCACGAGTCGCATAGTAAGATTGCGCACCATTGTGATAAGTAAAGACTCGACCATAACGACTATCACAAAAAATTGCACCGCCCAATTTACGCACATCTTCTGGCGTTTTGACCCAACTTGAGGTTTTTAAGTCAAAATGCTCAACAGACTGTAACTGTCTATATTCTTCTTCTGTTAACAACTCAATTCCGATGGCCTCTGCCACCTCAACCGCATTATTTTGTGGTTTATGTTCCTTACGCGCATCTAAAGCAGCACGATCATAGCAAAGGCTTCTACGCCCTTTTGGTGTTTCCATAGCACAATCATAAAAGATAATTTCAGATGATTTTGAATCCAATGAAACTACATCTGGCTCTCCACCCGTATCTTCCATTTGATTAAGGGACCATAACTTTTCTGGCTGCTGCTGTAATCGTTCTTCAATATCAGACCAACTCAGATATTTGTGACGATGCATATTTTTTTCAAAACGAGTCTTTAATATCTCTAATAGTGCATCAACTGCTGCGGGATCTAACTTTTTATTCTTAGTCATTTTTATACTCTAAATTTTATGGCTACACCGAACGGCCATCAAAATGATTGACCTTGATGCTTTCCAAATCCAGATCATCAATACAACGCACATTGATTGCACATATCGAAACTCCTTTTGGATCAGTACCTATTGCGTAGGGATGAATCCCACAGTCCTTACAGAAATGATGCTCGATTACATGCTTATTGAATTGATAAGTCGCTTGTGCGTCCTCTTCAACAGTAATTTCGACTTCGCTTTTCGGTAAAAACCAGAGCAAAGAGCCTTTTTTCTGGCAAATTGAACAATTACAAGATAATGCTTCAGTCAGTTCACCCTGTGCAATGAAGGTAATTTTTCCGCAATGACAACTTCCTTTGTATTCCATCTTTTTTCCTTTTTTAATTTTCTATCTATTTTTACAGCACGACATGCATAAATTCAAATCTGGTTCTGTTAATCGATGCTTATGCAAACTTAAGTCCAGAAATGTTGGCATTGTTGGCACTTAGTTCCATGTTTATATGAAAATAATGGGAAACCCAGCAATAAGAAAACAAAATATGCAGGCCTCTTCCCTTCCGTATAAGGCTTTATATCTGTGCTTCCACAATTAGGACAGCATTCACTTAAACCAAACTCTTGTTCTAATTCCTGACTAAAATCTTGTGCTAGTAGGGCTTGTGCTTCTTTCAAATAACTTTCCGGAACTAATAAACGAACACCACCCAATGCATTGGAATAAAGCCAATCCATATTAATGGTATGTTCATTTTCAATACGGGCAGGAATTTCGGCGGCTTCCAATTGTGTTTTAGCAATTTGTGCTTCATAAGGAAATGAAAAGCTTTGTACAACAATCCAAGTCATATGAGAAAGCTCTTAAAGGATTCAGTATATAAAATTTCACGCAATAAAAAACACCCCCTCTGCGTAAGCGGAGGGGGTGTTTCTA